>CAZHEJ010000021.1:0-1862 GCA_964531615.1 uncultured Gammaproteobacteria bacterium
AGACAAAACCTCCTTTAAAAATTGTTGACCCGCATCAGGAGCCACTGTCCCACCACATGGTGAGGACAAGTTTTAATCGTCCCACTTGCGTGAGACAGCACCCCTGAACGGGGTTATTTCCTAATGCGGAGAGAATTGTCATTGCGAGGCCGAAGGCCGAAGCAATCCCAATGTCAAGTGATAAAACAAGGGGATTGCCGCGCCCTCGACACTTCGTGTCGGGGCTCGCAATGACAGCTTTTTCCGCATTAGGAAATTAAAAGGAGGTTACCAAGTTTCCTCTTCCTTCCTAATTTGTAAAGAACTACCCAAAAACTATTTTGATTTTAACAGAAAATTATAACATATTTTGGTATTCTTGTCAAGAGGCTTATCCACTATTTTGAATAAAAATGGCTTATTTTAGCATAAAAAACCAACCCCCAAGGGATTGATTTTTCTTTTTTAAACTCTTTTTAATGTTTCTCAATCCATTCCCAATCCAAAGCGTCTTCCAAAGGCATAAATTGTTTCTTCAAAAGCTTCAATTCATTTGACTTGAAAATCTGGTGCGCCGCGGGGGTATCTTTTATCAAAGTCCCGTCGTGGGGCACGCTCTCTGTGCCGAGCGCTTCCGCCTGCTGTAACTGCGTGCTGATGTCAGCAAAGCTCGGCTTGTCGGTTAATAATCCCTGATAAAAAACTTTTATTGAATCCTTGTGGTGTTGTAATAGCCCTCCCAGCCATTCTTTGACTTTGGCATTTTCAATATTTTCCGCGGCTTTAGGAATATATTGCTTGACAAACTTTGTTAGACCAATGCCGTCTTCTCCCCATAAATTACTTCGCTGGCGCAATAAGAATTCAAAATTTTTCAAAGTGGCTTTTTCCGCAGAAGTAAAATCGCCGATTTCAATCAGATTTTTTGCGTCGTTCAATTGCTCTGCCAAAGGCGCTTCTGTTATACTTCCAGGCCTTCTTTCAGTTTTAGTTTCTTCACTCTCTAAAACATTCTTCGCTTCTTCCTTTTTCAATCTTTGTTCAAGCGCCTTGCCGGCTTTAGCTCTTTCAGCCTCCATTCTCGCCGCCGCCTTTTGCGCGTCTTCAGCTGATTTAGCGGTTTCTTCTTCAGGCATATAATCTGGTGGAAGTTTTTCCGGAAGATTTTTTGGCCAGCCTGTTGTTGATTTGCCAATATGCACTTTGCCATTTTCGCCGATAAACCCTGCTCTTTCGCCTTTTGAATCAAAAACTACTTCAATAATGCGATCGCCGTCTTTAGTGCTGATGCTTGCTCCCTTGACCAAAAATCTTTCTCCGTTTTCAGCTGTAACCCAATGCGCTTTTTGAAGGCTTTCGTGGCCATTATAAAAACTAATGAAAGTTTCTTTCGTTCCTGTTTCCGGCACTTTCCCCGCCTCTGCCATTGCTTCTTTGGCTCCGCCTCCCCCGCCTACGGCGCCTTTAATATCAGCGCCCTTGCCGGATAATTTCTCAATCGCCTGCTGCACTTGCTCTTTCGTCCCTATCATTTTTTCCGGCGTGCCTTCCACCCATCCGCCCGGCGGTATACCTCCGATATAAATCTTTCCGTCGCCAAGCCAGCCAATGCGCTCCAAAGTGGAAGGGTCGTAAAGCACATCTATAATACCCTTAACGCCCTTGCCTGGTTCTGAAGCTGTAGTATAAATTCCGTATGTTTTGCCATTAATCTCTGCCACTCTCATGGACGCCGGCTCAATATGCCCTTCAGGCGCTGGGGGCGGTTCAATCCAAACTGTTTTTATTGTTGAAATTTCCTTGGGTATTTCTAATTTTTCCGACGCTACTGGGGCTTCTGTCGGGGCCTCTATCCGCGGCCTAAAAGCAGGCGCATGCTCTGT
>CAZHEJ010000021.1:1872-4807 GCA_964531615.1 uncultured Gammaproteobacteria bacterium
TGTTCTTCACCTATTTTTAACTGTGGATAGCCTTTTTCATCAAATACCAACTTTACCTCTGCGCCCTTGTGCAAGGTTTGAGTGTAAGTTTCGCCTTTTTCATCAAAATGATAGCCGTGTTTTTCCGCCTGCTCAACTCTCCATTTGTGGATAACTTCATCATCATTCAAATCAGCCCATTCAGCATGTCCTTGTTTAGCCCCGCTGATAATTTTTTCCAACGTCTCTGGATCTCTTTGGAATTCATTTGCCGCGTGCAACAAGCCCTGCCCCTGTTTAATGGTATAAATATCTGCCACTTGCGGTTTGATTTCAGGCGCGATTTCTGCAGGTTCAGGAGCCGGAGCAGGTTTGACCGGCGGCGCTTCATGTTCAGCACTTACCGGCAACTCTTCAGCCATGCCTCTTCTGCCAACAACCTCAACTCCCGCTTCTTCCCGCGCTGGCGGAATCTCTTCTGCAGGAGCTGGCGCAGGATGCGCTGGAGGAATTTCAGAAGGCGCTGTTGCTCCGCCAAATCCAAACAACTTTTTAACTCCTTCAATCACTTTGCCCGGATGGGTGTATAAATCTATCATTCTGTCAAAATTACCTGTGAAATTTTCTAATGCTGTTTCCGGCAGGCCTTTTTGTTCAAGGCCATTTAGAAATTTATCAATCGCATTTCCAATCGGCTCGCTTTCAGTGATTGCCAAGCCTTAGATGCCGAACCCGCGCGCCACTGCGCCCAATGCCTGCGCCACATCAGCAAATTTTCTGCCCATTGTGCGCTTCTCCTGCTTGCTCCAGATTCCTAAACTCGCGGTCTCAAGCGCGGAATTAACAAAAATATCTTTCGCCACATACTTCCACCACTTTGAAACCTCTTCGCCTTCTGATTTTTTCTGTTTGTATTCAGCCAATGCTTTTCTTCCCCTTTCCAGCAACGCCCCGCCGCCATACATAATGCCTCTTGCCGCGTACAAACCGCTTGCAGTCAAAGCTAAATTAAAAGCATCGCGGGCAATGCTGATTTCAGAAACTTTCTTTGATAAATAACTCTCAATCGCCTCCTGAAACTTTTGATTGCGGTTTTCTTCTGCTTTAGCCGTTGAATCTCGGTAATCGCCCAAAATCTGGTCTAATCTGCCAAGAAGCTTCTGTTTGCCTTCTGGAGAAAGATGCTTGGCTTGTTCTATTTTTCCTTTTAAAACTTTTGCCCTATTTTCAGCAGTGGTTTCCCCAGCGCTTGCCTCCATTTCTGCCATGCCCGAAGCATGGGCAGAGATATACTCATTTACCGCAGACATTATTTCTTTAATTTCTCCCCTGCCTTTAAGCATGGAATAAATATCGCCTTTTTTCTTAATCGCCAAAAGAAGATCAGAAGCAAATTTCACTCCGGCAATTGTGTACACTGTCTTATAGACCCCCTCAATCACAACCGCTCCAATTTGTTTATTAAACACTTTATCTATTGTCCTTTTCAAGAATCCCGGCTTGGCCGGTTCTGTTTTTTCTTTCTTTTCTGCTTCGATTGGAGGCTCCTGCGCGCTCTTTTCTTCTGCTTTCTCCTTCTCCGGAACAACAGACGCTGAAACACTTTTATCAAAACCTGCCAACAACTCTTCATTCATTATCTTATTCATTTTTTCTTCCTCTTCTTTTGTGAAAGGCTTTTGAAGTAATTCTTCAATTCTATTTTCTTCCTCTGGCGACAACTCTTCATTCATTATCTTATTCATTTTTTCTTCCTCTTCTTTTGTGAAAGGCTTTTGAAGTAATTCTTCAATTCTATTTTCTTCCTCTTTTTTCTGCTTTGCCAATCTTTCTTGTTCTTGTTGCTGTCTTGCTTGTTCTTCGCGCTCTGCTTCCAATTGCTTCTGCTTTTCCGCTTCTAAACGCTCCTGCTCTTTTTTTTCCGCTTCTAAACGGATATTTTCCTCTTGACGCGCTTGTCTCTCACGCAGTTGCTTAAGTTCTGCCTGCCTTAATTCTTCCTGACGCTCTTCTTCATCTTTTTTCTGCTTTGCCAAATTAGCCTGTTTTTCTTTCAGCTGTGTCTCTTTTTCGTTGATTTTTGCTTTTCTTTCTTTGAAATATGAATCTAATTTATCAAGCACACCCTCCTTAGCCAATTCTGCCTCGGGTAAAAATGCCTGATTGCCTTGTAAGCGGTAAAAAAATTTGCCTTCCTCTTCTTTCACTTCTTCAATTTCTTTGATGACAGTGGCTAACACATGCTTGCCGTCAGATTTATAAGTCCACTTCACTCTGTCGCCTTTTTTGAATTTTGCCTGCGGCGCTTTTTTAATCTCTTTCTTTTCTATTTTAGCTGGCGCCGGCTTCTTTTCTTCTGCCAGACGCTCTTGCTCTCTTTTTGCCGCTTCTAAACGTTCGGCTTCAGCCTTCTCTTTAGCAATCCGTTCCTGTTCCCTTTTTTCTGCTTCCAGATTTTCTGCTTCTAAACGTTCCTGTTCAGCTTTTTCCTGAAAAAAACGCTTCCATTCGGCTTTTTCCTTGTCGGCTTTTTCTTTTGCTAGACGTTCTTGCTCTCTTTTTTCTGCTTCCAATTTTCTTTGGCGCTCTTTTTCTGCCTGTCTTAATTCTTCCTGACGGGTAGCTTCAAGTTTAGCAATTGCTTCCTGATTTTTACGCTCTGCTTCCAGACGTTCTTCTTCTTCCTCTTTCTGCTTTGCTAATTTATCTTGTTCTTCTTTTTGTTTTCTCTCCTGTTCTCTGCGCTCTGCTTCCAATTGCTTTTGTTTTTCAACTTCTAAACGTTCCTGTTCGGCTTTTTCCTTGTCGGCTTTTTCTTTTGATAGACGTTCTTGCTCTCTCTTTTCTGCTTCTAAACGCTCCTGCTTGGCTTTTTCCCTGGCGGCTTTTTCAGCCACAAGACGCTCTTCTTCATCTTTTTTCTGCTTTGCTATATTAGCTTGCTTTTCTTTCAGCT
>CAZHEJ010000021.1:4817-12385 GCA_964531615.1 uncultured Gammaproteobacteria bacterium
CCTGTCGGCTTTTTCTTTTGCTAGACGTTCTTGCTCTCTTTTTTCTGCCTGTCTTTTGTCAATTTGTGCTTTTTTTTCTTTGAGATATGAACCTGCTTTATCAAATACATTTTCTCTATTCAATTCTTCCTCAGGCAAAAATGCTAGATTACCTTTTAGCCGATAAGAGAATTTTCCTTCCTCTTCTTTCACTTCTTCAATTTCTCTGATGACAGTAGATACATGTTCACCAGCATCTTTAAAAATCCATTTCATTCTATCACCTATTTTGAATTTTGCCTGCGGCGCTTTTTTAACCTCTTTCTTTTCTAGAGGCTTTTCTACAGGCAGAACTTTTTCCTGTTCAATAGGCTTGAACGGTTCTGGCTGTTTTTCGTCTGCCACCGCGTTTTTTTTCGCCTCTTCAACCAAAACACGAAACTTTGTTTCAAAATCATTCAACTGAATAACAAATTCACCTAACTTTTTTTTCTGTAGACGATCTTTCTTGATTTTTTCTATTTCTCTCAAAAACTTTTCCATCTTCTGCATTTCTGCTTTCAGCATTTGTTCATCTCCACCAATAGCTTTGACATCAGATTGGACTTTTTCAACTAATTTTTTCAGCCTGTCTCTATTTTCTTTAATTGCGCTAATAATCTCTTTGGGTTTTTCTCTTTCTTTTTTTACTTCTCCGGCAGGTACGTTTTCTTCCTTCTCTTTAATTACTTCAATCGTCTTTAATTCTGATGGCTCAATTTTCATCGCCTCTTCTTCGGGTATCTCTGGAGGCACAATCTCTTCCCCTGTGCTTTTCTTTCTTATATTAATATCTTCAAGAATAATATCTGCAAGAAAATCATTAATCTTTTTTTGAAAACTCTCCATCCTTTTATCAAATTCATCAAATTTTTTTTCAAACTGACGTTTTGCCGCGGGGTCTAACTCTAACATTTCTTTAAAAAGCCTTTCCATTTCTTTGTCCTCTTCATCCGCCATCCTGCGCGCTACAACTCCAAAATCTCTGGCCCAGTCAGCCAGCTTTTTCCACTTGTCCTTCGCTTCAGTGAAAAACACGCCTGATTCTCTTACCGAAGTTTCGCTTTCTGCACTGTCGTCTTTTTTACCGTTTTTTTTGTCTTCTTCGTCTTGAACCATATTATTGTTTTTGATTAACAATTTTTTCCAAAACATTTTTTATTCTCTGTTTGTCAACAGTCTTCTGCAATTCCGCACGCAAAACCTTCCAGTCCTTTTTGAGCGTATCAAGCTCTTGAGCCAGTCCATTGCATAAATTCAAAAGCCGAAAATATTTTTCTTCGTCTGTTTCTTTTTCTTTTATTTTTGTTTTTGAGACGGCCATAATTCCGCTATTTAAAATTATTTGTCGCTCTTATTAACATCATTCTGCAATTCATCAATGGCTTCCAGCGCCTTGTCTTCTGCCGCGCTGACTTTTTTATCATATTCATCTTTAATTTTATTCACCATATCCTGAAACTCATGGTCAACTCCCGAAGTTTTGCCTTTTAAATACGCGCTCTCCAAAATCGCGCTGAAACGCATTAACTGTTCAGGCGTAAAATGCGGAAGCAAATTTAAAAGCGCTTCTTTGTCTGTGTCGGAAATAGGAAGAGAAGCTATCAGCAGGCCGAGTTTTTTGCCTTCTTTTTCCGCCTCTTGAACCTGCTCTTCTGATGGTTGCACACTATTAACTGGCATAACAATTAAATTAATTTATTATATTATACCCTATTTTTATTTAAAACCCCAGCTGACATTGCAATAATTCCAATGCAAAAGCCCAAAACTGCATTGACAGGCAGATTGGGCCTGGCTGGCCAGCGCGTAACAACCGGCTCATTGACGATTTTCATTTCCGCGTCTCCGCCCACATATTCCCAGCCATAATTGACCAGAGCCGAAGCCGCGGCGCCGGCTAATTGCCCGGCCTGATTTTTATCAGCGCTGTAAGCCGAAACATTCAAAACTCCTGTGCCGTAAACAACTGAAACATCAATTGTTTTCTGCCAGCGCTTGCGCTTGGCTATTTCTGTTATGTTTTCAAACCGGCTCTTGTCCAGATTATATCCGCCTTGCGCCATCACTTTATTGAAAAAATCATTGGTTTTTACTATCTGGGACAAATTTTCCCCCACCCTTTCCGCTGATTTGGCGGCAGTGTAAGGGTCTACGCCATAGCGGGATTTGGAAATGACCAATACTTGCGCGTCAGCGCGGTATTCCAGCGGAAAAACTAGCGAAATTAGGACTGCGGCGACTGCCGCTGCCAAACCAACGGAAAAAACCAGGCGCCAATGCTTTGTTAAAATTTGCCATGGGGTATGTTGTAGAAACATAGATAGCTTTTAGCTTATAGCTGATAGCTTGTAGATTATGCTAACAGCTATGTTAATTAAATTCATTTAATTTATGAGAGATTACATTCAACATTTTCATCACTTCTGACAATAAACTATTTATTTTATTTAAATTTTCATTATTTACAAATTCCAACCTCCTGCTAATTTCCAACTGCGTTTCCAGCTCTGCCCCTGAACCTAAAGCATTTAAGATAAAATTCCGATAATCCTTTCTAGAACTGCGCATTTTGCCTTCAGCTATATTGGACGGTATAGAAACCGCAGAACGTCTCATCTGGGATACTAACCCGTATTTTTCTTCAATAGGGAATAAATTTGTTAATTTATATATCTTTATAACCAACTCCATTGATTTCTGCCATACAATCAAATCTTTATACGATTCTACATACATATTCAAAGTTCTTCCTATAAGCTATAAGCTAAAAACTATAAGCTTTTTTAACATCGTATTATATTATAAATTCAGGCTTTTGTCAATACCTGCGCCTTAAGGGAAAATTGCTGATTTTTTAACAGTAATTTCCTTTTCTGAACCACTGCGCAGATAAATCAGGGAAAATTCTGACGGCGCTGTCCAGAGCTGTTCTGCCAGCCTTTCTTGGCTCATTGCCTCGCCGTTGATTTTTACAATCACATCGCCGCTGACAAGCTGGCTTGAGCCAGAGCCTAAAACTTTTTCCAAATAAAATCCTTTGCTATGGCTGGCAGTTTTCGGCCCGCCTTTAACAAAATACCCCTGCCACGGCAGGCTGGCATAAGATAATTTTCCTGAACTCAACAGCGGATTTATCTGCTCTTCAATCAGCCAGCCATGAGAAATTTTTCCATCATTGAAAGCTGTTCCGACCCAGTCTCCATTTGCAGTAAAGAGCAGGCTCTTTGCAGACGGCGTTTCCCACAATTGCCAGCTGTATTGAGGCTGCCAGATGTAGAAGAACTGCCGGCTGTCAGTGCGTTCCAGCCCGCTTAATGAAACTAACTGCCATTTTTCAAAATCAACCGCCCACAAATTGCTTCCTGCTGACAAATCGCTCCAGCGCGGAAAAGAAACTACGCGGAATCCCTGGCCTGAAACTTTTATAAACAAAAGATGGTCAATTTTTTCATAAACTATTTTCTCAATCCTGTAATTAACGCTCTGATAGTCTGCCAGCTCCCAATTTTTTTCCTGTCCAAAAGAAAAATTCGGCACATAAGCCGCGGCCCAGCCGTCAGAGCTGATGATGGCGGCATTGGCGACAAAGGAGTCGGCTGAATAAAATTTTCCGCCGGGCATCAGCCTTTTATCATGTATTGCCAAAATGCGCTGTTCAATTTGTTTTTTAAAAACCGGATCCGGCTGGTTCAATGATTGATTGCGGCTGGCAAGATTGCTGGGTTGCAACTCATTTACCCAGATATGGGGAATCAGCCATGCATTAATAACCAGCGCGGCGCTGGCGCCGGCTATAAAAGCAAAAAATGCAAACAGCAGAATCCACTTTATATTCTGCAGGCGGTAATAGGTGTCAACACGGCAGGCTTTTGGTGGCAGATGGGGAGCATTACTCATATTAAATCCACTTTACGTAGAAAAATAAAATTAACGCTAAAAATAAAAAATTGATTAAAACAAATCTCAACTGTCTTTTCCAGACTATGCCTTCGACGGAAAAATTAAAACGGATTAAAAGATAAGTTAGGTACCATAGCCAGGTGGCGACCAGACCCTGGACTAAATAGCCTATCGGCAAAAAATGTATTGACCAGGCAATTTCCCAAAACAGCAGAAATGTTATCCAAAGCGCCAGCCGAAATTTTTCTCTCGGCCAGTCAAAATACAAATGCCAGCCTTCGCGGGCAATGAATCCAGACAGCAGGGACGGCAGAATAATCAACAGCCAAAAAGGCAATTCTGGAAAAAATACGCCCAAGGCGTAAATTCCGGAAAAACAGCAAAAAATTATAAAACTTGAAAATGCCATCAGCAAACGGCGCAATGGCTGGCGCTGATGCGGAGGCAGTGCGGTTAAATCAGGAAACCAAAAAACAAAACCAATCATCAGTATGGACAAAAAAACCAGAAACAACTGCAAATTAACGTTTTCCACTACGCTAAACAGCATCAGGATAGCGCCGGCGCTGCCAATGACAAGCGGCAAGCGCGCGAAAATACTTTTCCCCTGCCGATGGGTCTGCCACCAATTCAGCAGGAATAATACGGTGAAGAATAGTAAAATTTCTACTGCCAGCCAAAAGCGCGAATCAGTGCGCCAGAATAAGAACAAAAACAGGCCTGCTGAAAAAGCTGAAAACAAAACAATCATTTTTTTCTGCCAATCTATCATAGGTAAGGCTTGAAAAAATGCTATAAATATTATACACTAAACTCACTATGAAAACAACAGCTTACGCAGAAAACAAAAAAGCGCTTTTTGACTATGAAATCCTTGAAAAATACGAGGCTGGCTTGGTATTGACAGGGCAGGAGGTAAAATCAGTGCGCACCGGGCACATTGGCCTGAAAGGCAGTTTTGTGACCTTCCACGGCAATCAAGCCATGCTTACAAATGCGCACATAGCAAAATACCGCTATTCAGGAGAAGTAAAAAATTATGATCCGGAGCGGAGCCGTCTTCTGCTATTAAAACGGAAAGAAATCAATTATTTAAGAGGAAAATCGCAGGAAAAGGGCTTGACAATCGTGCCTCTTTCAGTGTATAATAAAGGCCGCACTATAAAAGTGCAGATTGCTGTCGCCCGCGGGAAAAAGAAGTATGACAAGAGGGAGGCGATCAAAAAACGCGAACTTGACCGCGAGGTTAGCAGAAAAATAAAAGAACTTTACAATTAAAACTGTATCCCACGAAAAAGGGCTAACTGGCAGTGCCACGAGAGGGCGCTATAGTTAGTAATAATACCCGCCGCGTAAAGGCACTTCGTGCCCACGCGGCACTCCAAAGGGCTTATGAGTTCGCCCTTTTTCGTGGGGATGACAGGGTTCGATAGACGGACCAAGTTATTTATACAAGCATGCCGAGCCGCCTGACTCGTTAAACCGGGCGCTTATACGTGCAAACGTATTCAGCCGTGTGAAGAACGTTTTGGCTAACGCCTTCAACGTTCCAGCATTGGCTTCTGCTGTCGCTTAATAGCTTCAGCCATCAGCGCCTTGATGCTCAATAAAGGACTGCTGGTGTCAATCATTGAGCGTAGGCATGCTAAACGCCTTCAGTAGCCTGCCGAAATTCTTGAAGGATAGCCTGTTGCTTTTTTGCGCTTTTTAAGGCGCAGGCAAAATACCAAAAGCGCTAAACATGTAGAATGTATATCTAACCCGCTCTACACCCGGGTTCAATTCCCGGCATCTCCACGAAAAATGGCGCAAGCCATTTTGAGTGTGGCGTGGCGAATACCGAAGGTATGAGCTTTACGCCACAGAAAAATTTAAATCAACGGCGCCATCTCGTGGCGCTGCCAAAACAATATATGTACCATATTGTCTATTTTCTAGAATCAATCAGATTTCCAAATAGACATTACATAGGCTACACTGCAAATCTAAAACAAAGAATTTTACACCATAATCAAGGCCTCAATCCTTCAACCAAAATTTATAAGCCTTGGAAAATAATATATGCGGAATTATATCTAAACAAAAAAGATGCCTTGGGCAGAGAAAAATTTTTAAAGAGTGGTTCTGGATGGAAGTTTTTAAGAAAACAAATTAATAATTATTTAGAAAATCATTGAACACGAATTATGAGAATCAGTCGCAAAAAACGGCCGGAAAAAGCAATTATCCCCCACTACAGGACAAATGAAAATATCCGCGTTCCTGAAGTGAGGGTTTTAGACAACACCGGAGCAAATCTCGGCGTTTTTACAGTAGAAAAAGCAATTGAAATGGCCTATGAACAAGGAATGGATTTGGTGGAAATCAACCCTAAATCCGAACCGCCTGTCTGCAAAATAATTGAATTCGGGCATTTTAAATACCAAAAAGAAAAAGAAATACGCAAACAAAGGGCCGGAGCGCATGAAAGCGAAATCAAGGGCCTGCGCCTGTCAATCCGCATCAGCGACCATGACCTCGGCATCCGGCTGATGCAGGCAGAAAAATTCATGGAGCGCGGAGACAAGGTCAAACCCGAAATCATTCTGCGCGGGCGCGAAAATGCCAAGTCTGGAATAGCTTTTGATGTTTTTAAAAAATTCTACGCAAAACTAAGCGAGAAAATGGAAATAAAATACGAGCAAGAGCCGCAAAAACAGGTCAACAAAATAACAGCTATTATAGCCAGAAAATAACGCTTGACGAAAAACAGCAGTTAGTGTATAATCCACCCGATTTTCAAATCTATAAATTATGAAGATAAAAACCCACAAAGCCGTTTCCAAGCGGTTTCAAATCAAAAAAAGCAGGCATGGCTTAAAAGTAATGAAAAGGACTGACGGCCAGGACCATTTTAATTCGCGCGAATCAGGCAATACCAGGCGCAATAAGCGCTCTGACAAGGAGATGTCCAAAACTTTACAAAACACCATTCTGCGCGCTTTACCCTATTCCCGCTAATTATTTTTTATGCCAAGAGTAAAAAGAGGCCTGCACCACATTAAAAGACGCCGAAATATTCTGCGCAAAGCAAAAGGCTTTGAAGGCCGAAGAAAAAAAATCCTTAAGCTGGCAAAAACGGCTGTTACCAAAGCCGGCGCTTATGCTTATGTTGACAGGCGCAAGAAAAAAAGGGAAATGCGCAGATTATGGCAGATAAGCATTAATGCCGCGGCGCGCGAAGCAGGCACTAATTACAGCCGGCTGATGGGCGGACTGAAGAAAAAACAAATTCTGCTTGACCGCAAAATACTGGCACTCATCGCTACTGAATATCCGCAGGTTTTCAGCCAAATTGCAGCAACTGGAAAATAATCCACAGATTGCCCTTGACAAACAGCCTGCAATTTGCTAAGATGATATATCTAACAGACTCCGGAAGTGTTCGGCAAGAGGCGGGAGAGCCCCCTCCTTCTCTCCCAATGCCTTGGCCGAACACTTCCGGGGTTTTTTATTTTATAAAACAAAACTCACCCCCGTCCCCTCTCTTTTTTAAAAGAGAGGGGTGTCCGCCCAGGGCGGACGGGGTGAGTTTTTATTTATTTGGCGGGTCGGACGGGACTCGAACCCGCAACTTCCGCCGTGACAGGGCGGTGCTCTAACCAGTT
>CAZHEJ010000022.1:0-11268 GCA_964531615.1 uncultured Gammaproteobacteria bacterium
CCAGTGTTTCCGTTCTCTGCCGCGCTTCGCGCGGCTGAATCAATTGGCAAAATTCCTGAAAGTTTGATTGTGGTGCCCAGGAGAGGACTTGAACCTCTACGCCTTTCGGCACATGGTCCTAAGCCATGCGTGTATACCATTTCACCACCTGGGCATATTACAAAATTATCATAAAAACTATAAAAAATCAAACCCGCCACGTGACGAAGTTTTACGTGGCGGGCTGCTTATTCTGCTTTTACCTGTTTCTCCGAAAAAAAGGTTTTTTATCTCCGCGGTCGCTTCTTCCGCCCCTGAAATCGCGCCTGCCACGGTTGTTGTCAAAACTCGGAGGCGCATAGCCTTCTGGCTTTGGCAGAAGAATTTTCATGCTCAAATTTATCCTGCCTAAATTATCAATTTCTTTCACCTGAACTTTTACTTTATCGCCAATGTTCAAAATATCACCCGGCCGGCCAACGCGGTTCCAGCTGATTTCGCTCACATGCACCAGGCCATCTTGTCCGGGTAAAATTTGCACAAAAGCGCCAAAATCTTCCAGCCGTATTACTGCGCCTTCATAAATTTCTCCGGGCGCGACTTCATGCGTTAAATCCTGAATGATTTTAATTGCCTTAGCCATTGCTTCTGCATCAACTGAAGTAACCAATACCCGGCCGTCTTGTTCTATATCAATTGTAACTCCTGTTTCCTCTGTGATTTTCTTGATTGTTTTTCCGCCCGGGCCTATCAGATCGCCGATCTTTTCAGGATTAATGCGCACGGTTTCAATGCGCGGAGCATAAGGCGATAAGTCCGGCCTTGGCTCGGCAATTATTTTTCCCATTGATTTCAAAATTTCCATTCTGGCTTCTTTTGAATTTTTAATTGTCTCTTCCACAATGTCCCAATCCAAACCATGTGTCTTAGTGTCCATTTGAATTGCAGTAATGCCGTCTTTTGTGCCTGCAACCTTGAAATCCATTCCGCCGGGCCCGTCTTCAACATCCTGCAAATCAGTAAGAATTTTCCATTTTTTGATTTTACCGTCAACTGACTCTGAAGCCAGGCCCATGGCAATGCCTGCCACTGGTTTTTTGACTGGTACGCCGGCAGCCATTAAAGACAAAGAAGAACTACAGGCAGAAGCCATTGAACTGGAACCATTAGAGCCCATTACTTCTGAAACCACGCGGATGGCATAGGGAAAACTTTCTTCTTCCGGCAAAACCGGCTCCAAAGCGCGTTCGGCCAGAGCTCCGTGCCCGATGGCGCGCCTTCCCGGACCGCGCATGGGCCCTGTTTCGCCATAAGTAAATGGAGAATCATTGTAATGGTGCATATAGCGCTTAGTGCCTTCCTCTTCCATTGAATCAAGAGTCTGCACATCTCCCGGAGCGCCCAAAGTAACAACTGACAAAACCTGCGTATCACCGCGCATAAACATTGCGGAGCCGTGGACGCGGGGCAATAAATCAACTTCAATATTCAAAGGCCTGATTTCATCCAGCTTTCGGCCGTCCAGCCTTTGTTTTTTGTCTAAAATTCTCCGGCTGGTCTCGCCAGCCACATATTCTTTAATTTTTTCCAAACCAGCATCCCAGGCCTCTTCGGCAATGCCTTTTTCCTGTAAATATTTTTTAGCTGATTCTTTAATGCTGTCTACCATTGCCACTCTTTCCTGGCGGGAAATTTTTACGCTGTCAAAAATCATTGAATCTGCGACTGAAGCGACGAATTCTCGCACTGACTGGCGGGCCTGTTCTTCAATATTATCTGCGATTTCGGCAATGTCATCTGCAAATTCAGGCACAGCCTGTTTTGGCTGTCCAATCTCTTTCTGGATTTTTGCTATTAAATCAAGAACCGGTTCTAATTGCGCACAACCCCATTTTATGGCTTTTAGCGCCACTGCTTCTGGCACTTCTTTGGCGCCAGCCTCAACCATCATCAGTTTATCCGGGGTACCTGCAACTGACAAATCCAAAACATTTTTTTCAACTTGGTCTTCAGGGATGTTTAAAATAAAATCGCCATTTTCCGCTAAACCAACACGAGCTGCGGCAATAGGCCCGCTCCAAGGGATTGGGGAAATTGCCAAAGCGCAGCTGGCAGCAATCAAGCCGATAATTGCCGGGTCATTCTGCCCGTCATAGGATAAAGTCGTGACAACCACCTGCACTTCATTTCTTACTCTGTCATCAAACAAGGGTCGGATAGCGCGGTCAACCAAACGGCCGGATAAAATCGCCTCGTCAGACGGACGGCCTTCGCGCTTGATAAAGCGCGAACCCTTGATTCTGCCGGCAGCATACATCTTTTCTTCAAAATCAACAAACAGAGGGAAATAATCAATGCCTTCTTTTTCTTCCTTACTTTTAACAACTGTGGCCAAAACCACTGTGTCGCCATACTGCACAGTGCAGGAACTGCTGGCCAGCAAAGCCAGCTTGCCAATTTCAATGGCAAGCGCGCGTCCACCCCATTGGATGGACCATTTTTTAACATCCATAAAATTCTCCTTGAAGTTGACCTGAAGGAGATAGATCCCTGTTGATCAGGACCTAGATTTCTTCAGACCAACTAATTAAAATTATTTATTTATTAAATATCTTTCCTTGTTTTGACCTAAATCAATGAAATCATCAGCCTCTTCTATCAAGCGGCTGGAAACTGTGTCGCCAAAGGCCACGACCTCAACCTGCTTGCCTGAACTTTTTTGCAGATATTCAACCAATGGGAGATAATCGCCGTCGCCGGAAACCAAGACCACGGCATCAAGACTGGAAGACAAGCGGATGGCGTCAACAGCCAAACCAACATCCCAGTCTGCTTTTTTCATGCCAGTTGAAAAAACCTGCAGATCTTTTTCTCTTGTCTCAATGCCCAGATTATACAAAGCGTCAAAAAACGGCTTTTCCTCTTTTGAATCTGTGCGCACGACATAGGCAATCACCCTGATTTTTTTTCTGCCAGCCACTGCATCTTCCACAATATTGCCGAAATTTACTTTGCGGCTGTATAAATTTTTAGCGCTGTAGTATAAATTCTGGACATCAATAAATACCCCGACGCGCTGTTCAGGATGCTTTAGCGGATTTCTAGTTTTATTCTTCTTGAACAGCATCTTCTTCTAAATTATCTTTTAACTCTTCTGCTTCGGCAGAAGCAGCAATCTTATCCAAAATTTTTACTGCCTTGATTTTCAGCTTTTTAGACAGCTCTTCGTATGAAGCCGGATTGTCCTTTTGCAAATAGCGCAATAATCTGCGCCTTTCGCCGACTTTGCGCAACAGCCCCCTGCGCGAAGAATGGTCTTTAGCATGCGTTTTAAGATGCTTGGCCAGTTCGTCAATCTCTGTGGTCAGAATCGCGATTTGCACCTCTGCTGAACCAGTATCGCCCTCGTGGGTCTGGTATTTTTTAATTACTTTCTGTTTTTTCGCTTTATCAAGCATAGGAGTATGTCCTTTGAATTAAACAATTGCCAGTATACCACACGCCATTTCGGCTGTCAATCTCTTGATTTTGTCTTTATAATAATGCTATAATTTATACAGTATGACTAAACAAATTTCATGGCAAAAACGCCCCCTCTTCATCGCCTCTGACCATGGCGGATACCAGTTGAAAAAACGTTTGGTGAGATACATTAAAAATGAATTAAATCTGAAGATAACGGATTTGGGGCCGAAAACATTTGATGAAAACGACGACTTTCCCGATTATATTATCCCTGCCGCGCAACAAGCAGTAAAAGCAAGCGGGCGGGCTATTTTGATTTGCGGTTCAGGCAATGGCGCTTGCATTGCGGCGAACAAAATAAAAGGCATGCGCGCGGCTGTGGGTTATAACATTGAATCAGCAGAACTCTCGCGCAAACATAATGACGCTAACGGCCTGTGCCTCGCGGGCCGCGTGCTGTCTGAAAGCCATGCCATGGCGATTGTGAAAAAATGGCTGGAAACAGAAGAATTTTTAGGAGGGAAATATCAGCGGAGGAATGAGAAAATAAACAATTATGAAAATAATCCCATCAATTCTCGTTAATTCTGAACAGGAATTTATAAAAGAAATAAACAGCGTACAGAAGATTTTAAACCAAGTTCAGCTTGATATTGCTGACGGGAAATTCGTGCCAGCAAAAACATGGGCCGAGCCAGAAGCAGTTGAAAAAAACTGCCTTATTGATGTAGAATTGCATTTAATGGTTGAAGACCCTTTGGCAGAACTGCAAAAATGGACGGCCACAGAAGTGGTCAATCGCGTGCTTATTCATCCGGAATCGCCGAAAAACGTCAAAGCCGCGATTGAATTTGCCAAAAAAAATGACTGGCAGGTATGCATAGCCATCAATCCTGACACTGGAATTGAAATATTGCAAAAATATCTGGATAAAATAGACGGTGTGACATTTATGGCTGTTTATCCGGGCAGGCAGGGACAAAAATTGATTTCAGAAGTGCTTGAAAAAATCAAACAGTTTGCAAATATGAACCCGACAATATTTACGGAAATTGACGGCGGAGTGAATGAAGAAACACTACCCGATATCATTGCCAGCGGAGTAAAAGCAATCTGCCCCGGAAAAGCGATTTTCAAGAATGGACGGGACCCGAAAGAGAACTTAAAAAGAATGGAAAAAATAATATGTATGACCTTATAATCATCGGGGCGTCAGCTGCCGGCTGTTCAGCCGCTATTTACGCCGCGCGAAGAAATTTGAATTTCGCAATTGTAACAAAAGATATTGGCGGGGAAGTGGCTTTGTCCGGCGTAATTAATAATTGGATTGGACAAATTGAAACAAATGGCTTTAAGCTGGCGCAGGATTTTATAAACCATGTAAAATCATACAATATTCCGATTGATGAGGGTTTTGAAGTTGTGGAAATTAAAAAAGAGCGAAATTATTGCCTCATTACTGCTCAAAACGGCTCTGGCCAAAGTAAAACTTACCAGTCAAAAACCGTGATTATTGCCAGCGGAATCCACCCGCGCCAGCTTAATCTTGCCGGGGAAAAAGAACTGCGCGGGAAAGGGGTAACCTATTGCACTGTCTGCGACGGCCCGCTTTACAAAGGTAAAATTACCGCCACAATCGGAGCCGGCAATTCTGCGCTGGAATCAGCAATTATGATGGCTGGCATTGCCAAAAAAGTTTATCTGATTACCCGCTATGCTGACGGCCCGGAAAACAACGGTGGATTTCCCAAAGGAGAGAACATCCTTGTTGACAAAGTAAAGTCATTAGATAATATTGAGATTATTTACAATGCTGAATCAAAAGCTGTTTTAGGAAGCAATAGAGTTGAAGGCCTAAAATATTCTGACTCAAAAGACAAGCTGGTAAAAGAAATAAAAATAGACGGTGTGATGATTCACATCGGCATGGTGCCGAATTCAGACTTTGCTGATGTGGAAAAAAACAAGATTAACGAGATCAAGATTGACAATAAATGCCGAACTTCGCAAGCGGGTATTTTCGCCGCTGGCGATGTGACTGACGTGCCATACAAGCAGATTGCTATCGCCGCCGGGCAGGGAGTAATCTCTGCTCTAAGCGCCATTGAATACATTAATAAATGGAAAGAGAAATAAAAAACTTCCGGAAATACTCTTTTTTAGCGCTTTTGATTGCTCTGTTCGCAGTGCAATTTTTATATATCTCTCCCAAAGGTGAATTTGCCCTGAATGACGACTGGGTTCAGGCAGACACTGCAAAACACTTGGCAGAAGCCAGTGGATTCCGCTTAATGCCCTATGCTGGCGTAACTTTTTATATTCCAGCGCTGTATGGCGCGCTCTTGATTAAAATTTTCGGCTTTTCATTCACTCTCCTCCGTATTTCAACACTTGTTCTCACTTTCTTTTTACTTTCTACTTTTTACTTTCTACTTCTCAAACTAACAAACAAACCCTCTCTTTCTTTTATTGGTACTATTCTGTTGTGGTCTAACCCAATATTTTATAATCTCTCTTTCACTTTCATGACCGATATCCCGGCTCTGTTATTTTTAATTTTAGCAATTTATTTTTATTATTTAGGATTTGAAAAACATAAGACAAAACACTTGCTTTGGGCGACAATATTCGCGCTGATTTCCGCATTTACTAGACAAACGGGAATTTTACTCGTTCTCGCGGCTTTATTATATACAATAAAAAATATTAAATATTATAATATTAAAATATTTATTATTTCATTCTGCGTTCCCATCGCCATTGCCGGCGTTATTTACACGTATCTAAGCATTTTCCAACTGCTTCCGCAAAACACAAGCAGCCATGCAATTGAAGGAGTCTGGCGCCTGCTCGGGCATATTAAATGGTGGCTGTGGTATGCCCCGATGTATCTTGGATTGTTCGCTCTGCCGTTAACATTGGGCTGGCTATTTAAGCATTGGCACACGTTGAAAACCAAAAAATTCTGGTGTATTTTTATTATTATCAGCGGGCTAACAATTTTAATCCGCCAAATCTGGCATTTGCAATTTCCATATATCGGCAATGTGATTTCTTATTATGGGCTTGGGCCGATGAAAAATGCGCTGGCCGGACAATTGTCAACCATAATTCCCAGCTGGGCGTGGGGGATGATAACTCTGGCCTGCGCATTTGGCTTATCCCTTATAATCCATATCCTATCTCACCGCCGCCATAATGCTGAATCAACAGGCTTTATTTATTTATTCAGCGCGCTCTATTTAATTCCGCTTTTAATTTTTGAAAGTTTTGACCGCTATTTTCTGCCCCTGCTTCTGGTGCTGATTATTGCACTGACGCAAAATTTAAAACACACAAAATTCTCTTATGCAGTTGCGTTGATATTAATTTTAGCTTCTATCTTTTTTTCGCTCACCCAGACTAAATTTTACTTGTCTTGGAATCAAGTACGCTGGGATTTGGCTGAACAAGCTGTAACATTGGCTAATGATAAAACTAAAATTGACGCTGGCTATGAATGGGACGGCTGGAATAATTACTGGGGCACGTTGGAAAATGAAAAACATGTTTTCTCTGATTTTGAAATCCAATCCCGACCCTGGTGGCAAAGGCGCTTTTTCCCCAATAAAGATGAACAATTTATTGTCAGTTTCAGCAAGCTTGATGGATTTGAGATAATAGCCCAAAAAACCGTAAATGGCCAAAACCCCAATAATCACCTATATCTGCTAAAAAGAAACCAATTGGCAGAATAAAGATATATTTGATATACTATCAATAAGAATTTTATCTTTTAAATTAACTATATGTTCCTAGAAAACATCTTGCCAATCCTGCCCTTTAACTTGGTAGAGGCAATGATTTACGTGGTGGCTGGGCTGGGTTGCGTGCTCATTGCCTATGCTGTCTTTCTTGAATTAGAAAGGCGGCAGGATTTGGTTTTTATGGTTGGAGCAGGCTGTCTGTTCGTATACGCGCTATACGTGCAGAATATAATTTTTATGATTGCCATGGCCGGGCTGTTCTTAGCCACGCTGGTGGAATTCACGGAAATCTACATCGGCCTGCACAAGCACAGCCCCGAGGATTTGAAGCGCTATAAAGACATGAGATAATTTTATGTTTGACATTCTTACCATCGGCGACTGTACCGTTGACACTTTTATTGTCATTGACCATAACGAGGCAAGGTTGCAGTGCGATTTGAAAAAAGAAAACTGCCTGCTCTGCTTGAATTATGCGGATAAAATACCAATCAAGCAAACGCACCAGTCAGTCGGCGGAAATGCCGCCAATATTGCTGTCGGCTGTCGGCGCTTGGGCTTAAAAACCGCCATTTACACCGAGCTGGGGGAAGATTTTAACGGATTTACAATCAAACATGAGCTCGAAAAAAATAATGTCAAAACATCACTGGTTAAAATGCTAAAAAATCAGGAAACCCGCTTTTCTATAATCTTAAACTATCTGGCCGAGCGCACAATTCTCTCATCGCAGATAAAAAGAAATTACCAGCCGCCTGCTCTGCCAAACACTGGCTGGATTTACTATACTTCTTTAAGCGCAGGATTTGAAAAAATACAGGATAAAATTGCCACGTACTTGAAAAAATACCCGAAAACAAAGCTGGCTGTAAATCCCGGCTCATACCAAATGAAAAAAAATCTCAAAAAATTCAAAGAAATCCTGCCCCGGGCATCATGGCTGTTTGTCAACCGGCAGGAAGCTGAAATTATCACCGGACAAAAAACAAGCATAGAAAAAAATATTAAAACTCTGCAAAAAATGGAAGTTAAAAATATCTGCCTGACCGACGGTACTAATGGTTCTTACGCTTCGGACAACGAAAAAATCCATTTTATGCCGCCGTCTCCAATTAAAGCCATAGAAAAAACCGGCGCCGGCGATGCTTACGCCTCCGGCTTTCTGTCTGCGCTGATAAATAAAAAAACCGTGCCAGAAGCAATGCAATGGGGCACGGCCAACGCCGGCGGAGTTATCCAAAAAATCGGCGCGCAGGATGGATTGTTAAATAAAAAACAGATTTTCAGGTCATTTCGTCACTCCAATTAACACTCCCACAATCTTTCTTCCAAATTCTTCTGCGGCCAAAGGACCATTGGCTGTAATTACATTTCCATCCACAACTACATTTTCTCTCACATATTCAACGCCAAATTCGTTAAAAACTTCAGACAATTTTCCGTCGCCGTCCCAGCCAGTGGCTTTTTTATTTTTTAAAACGCCTGCCTTGGCTAAAATGCGCGGAGAAATGCAAATCGCGCCAAACGGCTTGCCGCTTGCCTGCCAAGCGCGCAACAAATTATAGCTGTCTCCATTGTCTAAACTTGCTAATGCGCCCGGTCCGCCGATAAAGAACAAAGCGCTATAATCATTTATATTAACCTCGTTTACTTTAACTTCTGCTTCGGTTGTTGTTCCATCAACAGCTTTCGCTTTTCCCAATTTATCACTGCCAGTCGCCACTTTAATGCCTGACTGCTCTAAAACCGCTTTTGTTGCACCATATTCCATGGGCTGATAGCCAGTGCTGGAAATAATTAGCAATGCTTTACTGCTCATAATTTTAAAAATGGTAAATGGCTTTTGTCGACCTACGTTCAGCAATATAATCATCAACATTTAATAATTCATGGTATTTTGTATTCGGACCAAGCAGGCACAGCCCTAATTCAAAACCGCGTATCTGCGCCCTTATTTCATCCGCCACCTGCGGATGCTCTTCTTCGTCTTCAGCCATTAAACGGAGGCTCACCAGCCTTTTTTCAATATCGTCAAAAATATTCTGAAAATTCAGAACCAGCTCTTCGTATTTTTTCTGTTCAGTGCTTAAAACCAACTGGCGCGTATGCTCGTGAATTTCTTTGTCAATTTCCACAAAAATCTGCGTCAGCTTTTCGCGTTCATCGCTGTTAAAAAAAACTAATGGCCCGCCCAAACGTAGATCATGACAAGTGGCCCCGTGCTCCCTAAATTCCTGATAGCGCTTTTTCAGCGGAAACGGCAGCTTGCCAAGAATGAATTTTTCGCCCAATTTGCCCTGATAAAAATCAAAAAATTCCTCAAAGGCCTTCCGATATGGCCAGATTTTCTTGCCAATCGCTATTACAACATCTTCAGCATCATTAACAGTAACTGAAAAAATATTCTTCAAATGCTCTAATGCATGGCCTATTTCCTCTTTAATAACATCAGGAACCAAAGGCGGAAGATTCTTGTACATCCTTTCAAAAATTGCGATTGTGTGTTTGGACATATCATTAATGACAAACAAATTATACCACTAATCATTTAAAATTGCATGTATTCCTTCCTTCATAAACAATAATATTCTCTCATATTTTCTATTAAAAAGAAAGCGCCGTCATTTCTGAACAGCGCTAACCTAAAAAGGGAAAAAATAATTAGCGGCAGTCATCAAAAAAGCTGAACCAGCTGGAATAAATATATTATCCCGCTTGCCAGTATAAAGCTCTATCAATGGAGCCGCCACCACACCCAGTATGTAGATAGCTATGGCTTGGGAAAGGGAGACTGGAAACAAAGGAATGGAAAAAATGTGAAAATATACCACCCAAACAGCGCCAACAACGCCTGCAAAAAAACCAAACAATAAACCGCCGATTGATTTGCCTTTTGCGCGGCCGCGATCAAATCTTTTAACTGGCCAGTATTTGCCTAATTTCGCCAGCGGGTCAACAAAACTGAATAATAACCCGGCAAAAACCGCAATCCAGCGGGGAGCGATTATCCAAGCGACTGATAATCCAAGCACTGACTGGATAATTGTCGTATGCTGGTTTATTTCCGTGTCCCGAGTCATACCCCTTCTAACCCACTTTTGTTCTATCCATTTCAATAGCCATAACAACCATCTGATCCATTTAGGCATGGCTGTCAAATCAATCCTAATCACCATCAACCGAACTTCATCCAGTACTAAAAACGCCAATGCGACAATCAGCAACAAAATGGATATAAGCTCATTAGCAACCTGCATTCGCACCTCCTTGATAAAAAGATCCATCTCTTTCTTACCACATTTCAGAAAAAAACAAAAGCCCCGGGTTTATCCCGGGGTATGATGAATAGTGCTTTTAAAATTATTAATTTAAAAAATCACTGCGCTTTTTCTTTCTTTCTTTCACGCACATTCTGAATCGCTTTTTCCACTCTGTTTAAAATCCTAATTTCCTTTTGCGCCTTTACACCCCCTGAAACAGCCTCTTCCTTAATTTCCTGCCTCAACTCCTGGCGTTTCTCTTTAAAATCAGCCCTTACCTCTTCTAATGTCTGATTCTTTTCTTCATTCAGCAGTTTCAACTGTTCTTTTGCCGTCTCATCCCCTGCTTTCACCTTTTGCAAAATCTCCTGCTTTTGTTCGCGATACTGGTTCACCACTTCGGCATGTGTTTCAATCCTCTCTTTGACATTCTGCAAATGCTCTTTAACCGCTTCTGGCGCGTTTGAATTTTCAATTGCATTCATCAATCTGGCGCTGTTCTGCTCTGCTTTTTCACGGATTACCTGAAACTGCTCCTGTTTTTCCGCCGGAAGCTTTGCTTCTATCGTATCTAAAATCTTTTCTTTGCGGACTTCATGAGTAGCAATATTTTTCAATAGACGTCGGGCTCTTTCTTCTTTATTGGCAATAAGTTTGTCTTTTTTCTCCTCAACTTTTGCCATTAATTTTTCCGCGCCCTCAATCATTGTCTGCGCTTTGGCCTGAATTTTAGGGTCTGTGCTTTTCTCAACGATAACTTTAGCTAAATTCATTCTCTCTTCAGCAAATTTTAACTGCTTTTCCGCTTTTTTGACTGG
>CAZHEJ010000023.1:0-2394 GCA_964531615.1 uncultured Gammaproteobacteria bacterium
ATAGGCAAGGGTGGAAAATCAAGAGTGGTATTTTTGTCTGAACAGGCGAGGTACTGGCTGAAAAAATACCTTGAAGCCAGGCAGGATATGAATCCGTACTTGTTTGTATCGCATGACAGAAAACCCGCCTCCGCTAAAGCTGCGGCGGGCAAGCAAGAAAAGCCGCTCACAGTGCGGTCAGTGCAGAGAATAGTGCAGAAATGCGCGAAAATCGCCGGGATTACAAAGCCAGTAACACCGCACACGCTTCGGCATTCTTATGCTACTGACCTGCTTCAAAACGGCGCGGATATCAGAAGCGTGCAGGCCATGCTCGGACATTCTTCAATCACCACCACACAGATTTATACGCACATCACTGACAAAGAATTGAAAAATATCTATAAAAAATACCATAGTAAAAAAAGGGGTGAAGATTGACAAATGCAAATTTTTTGTATACACTAATTTAAAATTCTAAACTTTATTAGCCCTCATAGCTCAATGGACAGAGCATCTGCCTTCTAAGCAGGAGATAGAGGTCCGATTCCTCTTGGGGGTACAAAAAACTCCCCCGACCTTGCGTCGGGGGAGTTTTTTTCTTTGGGGTGAGCGACCGGATTTGAACCGGCAACCGCTGGAGCCACAATCCAGTGCTCTAACCAATTGAGCTACGCCCACCATCAATGACTTTTATGGTCTCAATAATACACGCTGGGCATACCAATAGTCAATACCCCTTATTTAATCTCACCATTTCCAAATCTGCGTATCCTGCTGAAGCGGGTCAGTATTATAAAACTGGCTGGCATCCTGGTCAACATGCAAACTGCCTTCTGCATACCAGCCCCCGTAGCCGGCGCTGCCGCTCAATCCTCCGGATTCTCCGATTAAATACCTCTGGAAAAATAGAGAGATGCTGAAAGCGCTCAAAGAAATCACTATGCCGAGAATCCCATAAACAATAATTTTCTTGCCCTTGTTTATCTTTTCTTCTTCACCGCCAGAACCCATAATTAAATAGCCGGCATAAACTAAATAAGCAAGAAAAACTATGCTGGTTAAGCCCAAAAGAATTTGGATTGCCCTGCCTGCCACTGCCCGCGGGTCCCGCGGAGTTCCATAACCAGCTCCTTTTTCGCCTGCGGCTGATTTTAACTGGTTGGTGATTTCAGACTGGTCAATGGCAAAAACTGGCATCAGAGGCATGAGCCAGCCGGCAAAAAATAAAATCAAAAATAAAAATGCGAAAATCTGCTTTTTAGCCATATTATTTACTCACTTCAACGCCTTCAGTCACCGCCTGCCC
Organism: uncultured Gammaproteobacteria bacterium; assembly: GCA_964531615.1. GTDB lineage: Bacteria > Patescibacteriota > Patescibacteriia > Magasanikbacterales > UBA922 > CAZHEJ01. Next base: position 1,289 of record CAZHEJ010000023.1, read on the forward strand.
GAATTTAAGGCCGACGAAATAAGTGATTGAATACGCGATTAAGATGACAATCAGCCCAATAATCGCGGGCTTGATAATATAAATTGCTTTTTTTATTTTTTCTTCCTCGCCCTGCGCGGTTATGAAAATAAAACCGCCGTAAACCAGCAAGGCGATAAAAACAATGCCGACAGTGGATAAAACAAATTCTATCACCCGCGCGATAACTGTCTGCGGCTCAACCTTGTCTAATTTTGCTGTCCCTGCTCCGACATTTACTTGCTCCATCACCTGATTTTGTAAATTCTGCGCCATGACAAAACTGGGCAGAAAAACTAGTGAAAATGTAATTGCTAAAAAAATGCTTGTTTTCATATTTTTTACTGTCCTGTAGCACTGGATAAAATCCTCGGAATCACAAAACTGGTGATGCTATAAGCGCCGACGACAATCACCAAACCTATTATTGCTGCAGTAATAATTTTCTGCGCCTTGTCTATCTCTTCCTCCTGCCCGCGGGCAGTCATCCATAAATAGCCGGCATAGACCATCAGCGTAAGAAATATGACGCCCACCATTGATAAAGCCGCCTTAATTACTGTGCCGATGTTCTGCGAAAAAGTTGTTTCTGAAGTGCTTTTAGAATAACCAGCCTTTGTGGCCGCGTCCCCGGCCATGCTTCCGCCTAAATCAATAGCTGATGCACTTAAAACAAATAAAACACATGAAGCAAGTATTGAAATTATGGTTATTATTTTTTTATTCATATATATTTAATTTTAGACTCACTATTTCCATTCACAATATTCCTGTATCTTGCCAAATAAAGCTGTTGCGCAATTGGCTTCGTCATTAGAATAATAATCACATATTTCCCCAACACTTTTACCTATAATTGGCTTACACTGATTAACATTCTCTACTTCACAAAGAGTGACAGGGATAGTAGTACAAGCAGGAAAACCGATTTCATTACATAACTCTGCCAATGAAGGAGCATTGGCTTTTACTTGACAACTTTCAACTGGCCCTGTGCCAGTTTCCTTTGAAAATCTTTCTGTAACAAAGAATGTAACGGCATAAGCGCTAACGACAATAACCAGCCCGATTATTGAGGCAGTGATTAT
>CAZHEJ010000023.1:2466-10817 GCA_964531615.1 uncultured Gammaproteobacteria bacterium
AAAGCATGAAAATTATGCCTACCAGAGTCAAAGCGGCATTGATGGCTGTGCCGACAACATCCTGCAATTGCTGGCTGGTATCTACGCCAGCTCCGCTGCCTGCTTTGGATAAATTTCCGGCTGCCGCGCCCAAGCCGGTCTGGGCAAAAACAAGAACAGGCACTGCCAGGGCTAGTAAAATTATTAAAGTGAGAATGATTTTTTTCATAGATGAAGGATGAAACTAAGAAACTAGGAAATTAAGAAATTAAATTATTTTTACGTTCGTATTGAGACTTTATGAAAATATTTATTTTTAATAAAATCTTTTCTCTTAACTTTCTCAACTCGTTAAATTTAGCCTCATTAATAATTTTTCTTTCAATTAAAACTCCAAACCAATGACCACTCTCTAATAAAGAACCCCTGGCATTGTAAAAAAATTTTATTTTATCCAGAAAGTGAAACCTGCCGTAGCCTTCCGCAATATTGGCACCCACCGAATCTACGCTGGTAATCATTTGATCCCCGATTATTCTCTTTAATTGCCAATCCAGTGTCTGATAAATTTCCCAAGCAATTTTACTATATTCTCTCGCTAACTTATATATTTCAAAATCTTGCAGCTCAACATAATTCTTTTCACTCATAGTTTCTAAGTTTCCTAGTTTCCTTATTTCCATTATATTTTACTAACAATGTTCATCAGTACACAATTGAGCATCTATCTCGCCCTCATAAAACTCCCAGCAGCCCGAGCCATCTTCACTGATCAGGTTATCGTATTCACTGGGACTTGAACCCTGAAGCTGGCAATCGTCGTATGTGGTTATCCGGCAGGCTGGCAATCCGCCAGTACCGAGCATCTGTGTTTCGCCTGAAACCCAATCCACACAACAGCCTTTTGGCCCCTCGCTCACATCAGGAGTGGTTGAACCAGCGCCGCTCTCTTCTGACGGAGGTTCAATCAGCCGACTGCTCACAAAACTGCTGATGGCGTAAGAGGCAATGACTATGAACATTCCTATCACTGCCATGGTTATTATGCCCTTGGCTTTGGTTACTTTTTCTTCTGATTCCCTGGCTGTAAGCCACAGAAAGCCTCCGTAAAACATTAGAACAAAAAATATTATTCCGACTGAAGTAAGAGCTGTTCTGACCCAAAATCCGACAGCGCTCGGCAAATCTGTCGGCACTGCGGTATTTGCGATTCCAGACGGCTTTACCACATCGCTCAAAATTTTCTGCGCGTCATCAATGGTTTTTTGAGCGAAACTTGGATTAATTTGAAAAAACATGCCGCCTATTAATAACAGTGAAAATAAAATAACAAAAAATTTTGCAGACATAAATTCACATTCCTTATTAAGTCGGGCAAGGAGAGGGGCAATTACCATCTATCACATCTGGACAGGATTTATCTACAGCTTCATCCACTATAGCATTCTGGCCCGCAAGATCTGCTGGCGCAACTTTGGAATAACAGGAATTATCTGTCCCGCACTTTATGAAACAATAAGTCTTCCCAACTTCAAAAGGCAATTTTTGTGAAGTGCTTTGCTGGGCGCTTGATACGCTCTTAAACACAAAATTCGTAATCGCGTAAGCGGCAAGGATTATCACCAGGCCGATAACAGCGGCAATAATGGTGTCCAGCGCCTTTTTTGCCTGCTCTTCGTTTCCTCGCGCTGTCATCCACATAAAACCGCCATAAATCATTAATCCGAAAAAAATTACGCCAATAAGGGAAAGCAATGTGCCGATTACTTTGCCCGCCGTGGACGGCAGGTCAGTATCAGTTTTAAGCTTGTCAGCACCATAGGCAGCACCAGCCGTGGCGTCTAAACCATAATTATCTTGCGCCAGCGCAAAAACAGGAATGCACAAAACCACGAACAGAATTAAAACCAAAAATATTTTTTTCATAGTTTTTTTCTGTCATCCCCGCGAAGGCGGGGATCCAGAAATCGCCAACGACTGGATTCCTGCTTTCGCAGGAATGACAAATTAATAATCCCCTGTTATCGCCTCATAATCATACCCTGTTGTCGCTTTAAATATTTGCGTAACCACAAAACGGCTGATGGAATAAGCAGCAAGAATAATTACCAGACCGATTACGCCGGCATATAATATCTTCTTTGCTGAAGTGACATCTTCTTCATTCCCGCCTGCAGTCATCCACTTGAAGCCCGCATAAATTACAATCACTACTGCTGCCATGCCCAGCAAACCGAGCGCTACGTTTATTATCCTGGCAACAGTCAGGCGCACGTCTTGAGCGACAAGCCCTGTGTCATGGCCGTATTCCAGGCCAAGATAAGGCCCTTGCGCTGAAGCATTATAACAAGTTAAAAAAACTCCAAAAACTATTATTAGAGCAAGAGTTAAAAAAATTATTGCTTTTTTCATAGAAAATTTTAAAGTATTCCTCTGTCCCGACTTTACGTCGGGACAGAGGAAACTTTTGCTAGCTTATACTATCTCCTACTAGGAGAAACTATAATTTATTTTGGATTATTCCGTTGGCACAACGCCTGCTCCTGTGGCAGAATATAACTGGCTGAGCACGAACTTGGCAATTGCATAAGCAGACAAAATAATAGCCAAGCCGATAATGCCGGCAAAAATCAATTTGCGGGCTTCTGTCACTTTTTCATCATTGCCTCCGGCAGTCATCCATTTGAAACCGCCTACTAATACAATCACAACAGCCACAATACCCAGCAAACCCAATGCTACATTAATAATACTGGCAATAGTGGCGCGTATGTCGCTGCTGCCAAGGCCTGTTTCTTCAGCATAACCCAAGCCGAAAAACTTATCACTGCCTCCTGTTGCTACGCATTCGGCATTAACACACTCTTCTCCCGCGCCGCAAACCGGGTCGCAAGCGCCCAACACTATGCTTGGCAATATGAACCAACCCATTGCCAATGTTGCAACTAGCACTATTAATACTTTGTGTTGCGCTAATTTAGTTAACCAATACATGTTCTCACCCCCTTTCTTTGTAAAAAATTCATATTTTTAATTTTCACTTTTTTCCGCTTGGTAATTTCATACAAGCTTCTTGATCATCTACCTTGCCGTTTTCAGCCACAAGTTCACAATCGGCCAATTCGTCTGGACTGTTGCTAAATTCTGTTGCACATACTTCTTTCAAATCAGCATACTCCTTATCAGCAACTGCTAGACATTCTTCTTGTGTCTGCACCGGCGCTGGGGCAACAGTCTTATCAGATACAAATAAACCTGTGAGAACCAAATTTAGTATAGCATAACTGGAAAAAATGATAAACAGGCCGATTATTGCCCACATCATTGCCATTGAGCCATTTTTCACCTTTTCTGCATTTCCGCCAGAAGTGAGCCACATTGCCCCGCCTATTACAAACACCAGTAAAGCAACTGCGCCCAGCACTCCCAGCACTTTATTCACCATGTTGCCAAGGACAATGCGCAAATCAACGTTTCCCTCGCCCAAAGGATTGTCAAGACTGACGACTTCATTGGCGCTGGTGCCAGCAGCGTGGACGACAGAAAACAGAGACAATGAGACGATAACTAACAGTAAAAAATAAATAAATTTTTTCATAGTTTTTTGTCATTCCGAATGTTAGGAGTGCCGAATTGAACGTAGTGAAATTCGGCTGGTGAATAAGTCAAATTTCGCTTCGCTCAATTTGACACTCCAAAATTATTATATCCCCCTAAAACTCTGTTCAACCCCTATTGCGTCCAGAACAAAATCAATCAATAAATATGCGCTGAAAACGATTATCAGGCCAATAACCGCCGCCACCAGAATATCACGGCCTTTTTTGGTTTTTTCCGCATTGCCGAAAGACAATATCATTGTAATTCCGCCATAGATGAAAAATACAAAAGCAAAAGAGCCAATAATGGCAAAAAATGATTTCCCGACTCTGATGACTGTTTCCAATATATCGTTCACGCTCCGGCACTGGCCGGAAAACGCGCAAGGAGGTATTATTCCTCCCCTCTCTTCATAGCCCTCTGGCGCGGCGTATTCTTCAGAAATTCCCTTGCCCAACGCAGTCTGGCACTGGTTTATCTGCTTATTCCAGTAACAAACCTTGCTTCCGGGATTTGTCCCATCCTCCTGCGTTCCGCACAATTGGGGATATTTAGTAAGCTGGCTGCATAAACTAGTATCCAACCTACTCACGCACTTACCTTCCAAAGGAAAACATTGGTTATAATTTTCAGAACACGGCGGCTGGTATTTGGAGCAGTCAACTTGTTTAATAGTAAACTCCAGAGAAAAATTATCAAATGTGGCTTGAGTGGTTCCTCTTAGCTTAAATTCTACCTTGCGAGGATAAGCAGCGACACCTGTTTTAGATAGATGTTTGGCAGAATCAAATTCTAGTACTATTTGACCACCCCCCCCACTAATTCCTACAAATTCAGGATCGCAATTTAAACATTTAATAGAAACTTGGTCTGAAGGTTGTACACCCGAAATAGCAGTAATTGTAAAAGTACGTTTTTCACCCAAGACAATCTCAACACTTTTATCTCCCGTCCATGTCATTGTTTCCTTTGTAAATATTCTCTCAAGACACAGTTCGTTTTCTTCACAAATTACTTCTTTTTCTGCAAAAACCTTTCCCCCTTGATTGCCCCATATCGTATTACACATCCAATCTTTATATAATGGTGCATAAAAATACTCTAAACACTGTAAAGATATTTCTTTCCCCTCTGGGCAAGTGTTTGCAACGGCCGGAATGGCAGAGCCTATTAAATAACACCTGTGTTCATTTTTTGTAGCTTCTGCTAATCCTCTATATATACAACACTTAGAATCAACCGCCTGCGCTTTTTGGAAACAAAAAATTCCAAGCAAAATCACTATTAACAGGCAAATTTTAGTTTGATTTTTAGACATATATTTATGTACTGGATTCCCGCTTTCGCGGGAATGACAGTGTAGCATTTCGCACATAATCTACATCGTCTGTTGGACCAGCTGGGCCGTGTGGGTGACAAGATTCATGTCCCTCTGAAAAACATTTTCTTCAGCCCCGTATGGCTTTAAGTAATTGGCAATTAAATAACTGAAAGCTTTTTCCGCGCTTTTTACATTCTTGCCATGATACCAATTTTCCGCCTGCAAAATCTGGCTGGCAAACGGGCTTAAAATCGGGTCTGTTTTCTGCTCTTTCACCTGCGAGCGCAAAGGCGACGGCCGGCGCACTGCCTTGGTGTAGGTTTTAATATTTTCCGGAGAAGTTATGAAATTTATAAACGCCCATGCCTCGTTTTTCTTTTTGGATTTTTTAACAACTGACTCTATCCAATAATTCGCCACATTCACCGGCTTATCAGGATTTAACTGCAACATGGGGATTATCTCCAAATTTATCTGCGGAGCCCGGCTCCTGATAGTTGAATAATCATAGGCAAAACCAAAATAAAATGCGCTCTTGCCCCGGGTAAAATTCTCCAGCGAATCGCGCATTTTTTCATTCCAGGAATAAACTTCTTTATCGTCTTTGGCAAAATCAGTGTAAAAGCGCAGGGCTGAAAAAATCGGGTGCTTTAACTGGGCCTGCTCCAGCCCTTCGGCAAAGCTGACATAATACCCCTTGCTGATTTTTACCCCGCTCTGGAGCATGAACAAAGACAAAATATCAAAAGATCGGCTGATATTATTCCCTGTGCCGAGCGCCACTCCTGACTGGATAATATTTCCATCTTTATCAAATTTAGTAGTGGCTTTGACCGCGCTCATGAATTCATCCCAGGTTGCCGGCGGTTCGGCAATGCCAGCCTGGTCAAGCAAGTCGCGGTTGTAATAAATCGCCATGGTATCCACTGCAAGAGGCAGGCCATAAATCTTTCCGCCGATTACCGCGTCATTGGAGACTACGTCCACAAAACTGCTTTTTATCGCCACAGCGCTGGGCAGGGCCACAGTATTTTTTTCAATCACAGTCTCTTTAAAATATTTGCCTGTAACATAAGAACGGGACATTTCCACAGACTTGGGCATTTCGCTCAATCTGTCCTGGTAATTGCGCAGATCGCGCGTGTTTATTGATACTATATCAGGAGGGACATCATCAGCCAGCGCGTTGACGAATAAATCATTAAACTGGTCGTCGCGCACTTTGCGGATATTCACTATAATCTGCGGATACTGCTGCTGGAAAGCAGCAGCGAATTTTTGCAATTGCGCTGTGTCGTTGTACACTGTCCAGTAATTCAAAACTGTCGGCTTAATCGCGACCTGCTGCTCTTGACTTAAACCCTTACAACCAAAACCAACAATGGGCAACAGCAAAACCACGGTAAAAAGAAATAAAAACTTTTTATTTATTATTTTGTTTTTTATTATAAACATAGGATTATCAAATAACAGATAACAAATAGCAGATAACAATTATTTTTCAATGAGCTCATCCAGCCCCTTTATTATACTCCAAAACATCGCTGAAATTTCATCTAACAAAGAAAATATCTTTTCGTATTCTTTTTTAGTGATCCACTTTTTTTCATAAGCCAAAAATATCAGATATTTACACTCTCTAGCTGAACCATAGGAAGTTTCAAAAAAGTTCAATTTTACTTTTTCCTTCCTGCGCCCAAAACCTTCTACTAAATTTAACATGATTGAAACTACAGCCCTTCTCAACTGGGACGTTGTTCCATACAATTCACTCTTTGGAAAAAACTCCGTAATCTCATAAACAGCTAATACGGCCTCATGAATTTTTCTTTTTAAAATTTTAAAGAACTCTTCATTTTTCATATATTATCTGACATTTGCTATCTGATATATGCTATCTGCATCATGCAGTATTTCACTTAAAAGCTTGGAATATGTAATCAACCAATCCATAACTTGCTAAAATGACAATAATGCCTAATGACGACCAGAGCAAAATATCCATCGCCTGTTTTGTTTTTTCAGCGCTTCCGCCAGATGTCATCCAGAGAATTCCGCCGTATAAAACCATTATCAAGGCAATGCTCCCCAAAATTCCTGTTCCCATTTTTATGGCCTTGCCTATCATTTCTGCCATGTCAGTTGTTCCTAATTTATTTAGATCAGAAGTGTCCGGAACTACTAAATCTGTTTTGTTGCTATTTTCAATATTCAATTCTTGCTGTCCTGACACATTCCACACACATTCAGTTAACGTACCAACATCGGCATATGAACCACCAGCGCTTTCGCACTTAGATTGTGTGTCAAAAAGAAGAGTCTCATTCTGTTTATTAGGATTATCGTCAACTTTGCAGTAACACCCCAATGCCCCAGATACTTCTTCTGCTTTAACCTCATTAACAAGAGATAAACCAAAGCAAAAAAAACTTCCCATCAAAATTAATATTATAAAAAATAAATATTTTTTCATAAAATTTTCAATATTTCTTTCTTTGTGTCTTCTTCCTTCATCGCAAAGTGAATCGCTGTTTTCAATAAAGCCAATTTATCGCCTGTATCAAAATATTTTCCTTCATATTCATAGGCGTAGAACGGCTTTTGTCTGGCCAATTCACTGGCCGCGTCTGCCACCCAAATCTCGCCCCCGCGCCCCCGTCTGGTTTGCTCTAATAACGGCCAGATGTCTTTAGTAAAGATATACCGCATTCCGCCGATAATCAGCCCGTGAGGCGAAACTTTGTCAACTGCCGGTTTTTCCACGAATTTTTCTATTAAGTACAGCTTTTTTTCTTCTTTCAACGGAGTGCCGTAAACATTGCCATATCTGGCCATTAAATGCTTGTCTGCAATCGCCTGCACCCCGATTACTGGCGCCTGTTTTTTGTAAAAAACATCTAAAATCTGTTTTACCACTGGAATTTTAGAATCAATAATTGAATCCCCGTCAGAAAAAGCAAAAGGTTCGTTCCCGACTGCCTGCTTGGCGCATAATAGCGCATGCCCGTTGCCCAATGGCTTGCCTTGAAAAACATAAGTGAATTTTATTTTTTTCAATAATTCCGCCAAAGAGCTGATTTTTTCATAACTACCCTTGTTTTTCAAAAATTTCTCCAAAGCCGAATCGCGCTTAAAATGGTCTAGAATCGCGCGCTTCTGCTGATTCACCACTAAAATTATTTCTCTGATACCGCTGGCAACCATCTCTTCAACAATATATTGAATCACTGGCTTGTCTAAAACAGGCAGCATTTCCTTGGGCATTGCTTTCGTAACAGGCAAAAAACGCGTTCCCAAACCAGCAGCTGTTATTACGGCTTTCCTTACCTTCTGCTTATTTTGCATATATAAAGATTATAGCACAGATTTTACTTTTTAGCCACTTATTCCACTTCTTCCCAGGAAATCAATTCATATGTCGCGCCAACAGGGAAGCTGGGCGGGGGATAAA
>CAZHEJ010000024.1:0-4376 GCA_964531615.1 uncultured Gammaproteobacteria bacterium
CCGCCGGGCAGAACGCCACATTAATCAATGAGACTTATTTGGCAAATAAACGGCAATTAGAATTATTTATCGGCCGGGCGGAAAAAGAAGCGAAATTAGACTGGACTGGCAAGACTATTGCCTTGCTCGGGCTGGCATTCAAACAGGATACCAATGACATCCGCAATTCGCCAGCCATTGATATTGTCAATTATCTTTTAGAAAGGCAGATTAAAGAACTGCGCTGTTATGACCCGGCGGCAATGGGGTGGTTTAAAAAATTGTTTCCAGAGTCGGAGAAAATAAGATATTTTAACAGTGAGGCGGAGGCGATAACCCCCCCTGCCCCCCCTACAAGGGGGGGAGATATCGGCGTTGATGTAATAATTATTGCCACAGACTGGCCGCAGTTCAGGGGATTGGGAGATTTGTTGATGCAATCAGAATTACGTGGCAAGCCGTTGATTATGGACGGACGGCGCATGCTCTCTCATCAATATGAAAAATTAGCACTGGAGGGATTTGAGATTATTGCCGTAGGCTCGCAATTTATTAAAATCAACAAATAATATGCCTAGATATTTAGTCACCGGCGGGGCCGGATTTATCGGCGCCAATTTGGTAAAAAAATTATTAGAAGAAAAGAATGAAGTGGTTGTTTTGGATAATTATTCTGGCGGCAAAAGGCGGGAGAGGTTTTTTAAAGGCGCAGAGTATATAAAAGGGGATATTAGAAAATTCCGGCATTTAAAAAAAGCCATGAAAGACATTGTTGGCGTTTTTCATACAGCAGCCATTCCCAGAATGCCTTATTCAGTGGAGCATCCGTTGGAAACCAATGAAAACAATGCCACAGGCACATTGAAAGTGCTTTTGGCCGCGCGCGAGGCAGGCGTAAAGCGTGTGGTTTACAGCGCCTCGTCTTCGGCATATGGCGACCAGCCAATAACTCCCTATGTGGAGAGCATGAAATCGCGGCCAATGAGTCCGTACGGGTTGCAAAAATTGATTGGTGAAGAATATTGCCGATTGTTTTCAGAACTGTACGGCTTAGAAACAGTGTCCTTGCGATATTTTAATGTTTACGGGCCGATGATGGACCCGAATGGGGCGTACGCTTTGGTAATCGGCAAGTTTTTACAGCAAAAAAAAGAAAGCAAACCGCTTACGGTTTGCGGCGATGGCGAATTTTATCGCGATTACACGCATGTGTTTGATGTTGTTGAAGCGAATATTTTGGCAATGAATTCTCCTAAAGTCGGCAGGGGCGAAATGATAAATATCGGCAATCACGAACCGCATTCAGTCAACGAGCTGGTAAAATTGATCGGCGGGGAATTTATCAATATCCCTGAACGGCCGGGAGACCCGCGCCGCACTGACGCTGATAATCACTTAGCCAAGGAACTTTTGGGTTGGGTGCCAAAAATAAAACTGGAAGACGGAATTAAAATGCTTACTGCCCCATCATCCTGATGACGATATTTATTGTCCGCAGAAGAATAGACAGGTCTAAAAGAAAAGACCTGTTTTTTATATAAAATAAATCATACTGCAGTTTCTGCAAATACTGCTCAAGCGTGTTAGTGTAATTCTGGTGTATAACCGCCCAGCCAGTTAATCCGGGCCTTACTACATGGCGCAAAGAAAAGAACGGCATTTTTTCCTGTATTTGGTCTACGATTTCCGGCCGTTCAGGCCGCGGGCCTATCATTGTTACATCACGCCTGAAAAGATTTACAAATTGAGGCAGTTCATCCAGGCGCAATTTTCGCAGGATTTTGCCGACTTTGGTATATCTCAAGTCATTTTTAATTGCAAATTGAATCCCTTTGGTTTCAGCGCTTCCATCAGGAGTCAGAGCCACCATAGAGCGGAATTTATAGAGGAAAAATACTTTTCCTCCCTTTCCGACCCTTGTCTGCTTGTATAATACCGGGCCTTTGGAATCCAGTTTTATTGCCAGCGCAATCACTGGAAATAAAACAATAAACATTAATCCAAGTATTATTGCTGCAATCATATCCAATACTGAACGAAAGATTTCATAAAATGGAAAGCGGGATGTTTTTAAATTTTCTAAAAACCATGCTTCGGAAAAAATACTCGGCGTGATTCTGCCTGTAATCATTTCATAAAATGCCGGCAAATCATAAATTTTAACGTCCCAGAAAAGCAGGCTATAAAGTTCGCGCAAAACATTCTCATCTTTTTGCAAATGGTGCGCGATTACCACAGCATTGGCCTTGTGATTGGTAATTGACGGCCTGATTGTCGTCAAAGTGTGGTAGACATCAAAAAATGGCAGGTCAGCCGGCTTAATCTTTTTTTCCGGATCAATCAAGGCTTTAATTTTGTATTCGCCCTCGGGATGATTTTGTATAATGTCAATCAATTCCTGTGTTTCCGGCGCATAGCCGATGAAAACAATATTATCATGCAGGCTTTTATGACCGATGAATTTATCGTAAATCAGGCGCCAGCCATAGCTTAATAAATAGCCGAGGACAACAGTTAAAAACAAAATAGTTTTAGGCGTTACCTGCTGGTTGGAGATGTAGAAAAAGAATATGCCGATAATGAATGAAATAGCGCCGGTGGTAATGAATTGCTTTGGCAGGTTCTGTGCCCTTAATTTGTTCAGGTCATAAAGGCCATTGATGAAATTAATAATTATCCACAGCAAAAAGAGCAGAAAAAACAACGTGATGTGGGCTTCAATCTTCTGCCATGTCGGAATCTGCTGGTAGCGCAAAAACAGGCTTAGCCAAAAACCTAAAACAAAGCCGAGCATGTCTCCGCCGATTATCATTAGCTGTTTTATGCGATAAACCAGGCGCATATTCAATTTTTGAGGCAAATCTGCTATAATTAAGACAGCTTACCTCTTTTTTCAAGATAGGTATAATTATATATTATTTATGATAAAAAATCAACTCAAATCAAGCCTGTTAATTTTTTCATTGCTGGTAGTAGTTTTTGGCGTTGTTTTAATTGCCAAAGCAGAATATGCGCCATATATAAGCGTTAACAAGGGCAGCGGCATTACTAAAGTCCGCGCAGTATCGTTGTTTTTTAACGGGCCGAAAGATACTCGTCAAATGATGGTTTCCAACGCATCAGATTTTAAAGATGCCAAATGGGAGCCATATTACACTTCCAAGCAATGGACCTTGGATTATGGCGCAGGCGTTAAAACTGTCTACGTAAAATTCAAAGACAGCGCTGGCAAGATAAGCGATGCGTATAAAGGATTGATAGTTTTGCAGCCGCCAGCAGAAATGGGGGTGGAATTTAAAATTAATAAAGGAGACAAAGAAACCGACTCCCGCTATGTGCGATTGACGATTAAATATTCAGAAGGAGTGGAAGGCATGATAATCAGCAATAGCCAGAATTTCAGCGAATTGCATTTTGAGCCGGTCAAAACCTCTGCGCCGTGGGCGCTCACAAAGAACAGCGGCACCAAAACTGTTTATATACAATTCAAAGACGCTAATGGCAAAACCAAGACTGTTTATCAAAAAATAAAATACAATCAGCCGGAAAATTATATTGACGAAGGCGGATTGCTCAAGGGGCAGGGAAGCGCTGTTTATTATTTAGGCGAAGACGGCAAATTGCATCCATTTACTAATTCATTAGTTTACCACAGCTGGTACAGCGATTTTAAGAATATAAAATATGTGAGCGACAGCCGTTTAAAACAATATGAAGTCGGACAGCCGGCCTGCTTTAAAGCCGGCACTTGGCTGGTGAAATTCAGCTCATGGCCAATGGTTTATGCGGTGGAGCCGGGTTGTCAGCTCAGGCCGATTTTATCAGAAGGCGAGGCAGTGATTTTATACGGTCCGCAATGGTCAAAAAGGGTGCTAGAATTTGATGCTCCACAGCTTTCGCATTATAGAATCAGAAGCTACAGCGTTGCTGATAAAGAAAAAGAGATTGTTGACAAAGACCGAGACGGCGTTGATAAGGAAGAAGAGGCTGTAAATGGCACTAGCGATATGCAGGCAGACAGCGACGGCGACGGCCTCACAGATTATGAGGAAATTTATTATTGGTTTTCTGACCCGACTTTGGCAGATACTGACAGCGACGGGCATAAGGACGGACAGGAAGTCGTGAACGGTTATCCACCGACCGGCGGAGTTAAAATGACAAAAATTCCTGCCGGCACTTATGAATATCCTTATGGCGCTGTATTCAAAACTAAGAGTGGTAATTATTATTACCACAATTCAAACAGCAAAATTTATTCCCTCGGCAATAAGACAGATGTCCGGCTGTTAAAATCAAATAATTTTGATAAAAATTTTGCCGCTGAATCCCCGTATACAATAAGTTTTAAGGCAGAATCAGGCAAACAAGTTGCCAGCAAAGAAGACGCTCTGCTT
>CAZHEJ010000024.1:4386-10429 GCA_964531615.1 uncultured Gammaproteobacteria bacterium
GCGGCGAATGCCTTAAAATTGCGCCGCCTTTAACCATCAAAGAAGACGCTCTGCTTTATCCGACTGTTTATATTGGAGATAAATTGACGCGATTGTAAAATTGCCTTATGAGATTTTTTTTACTACTTTTTGTTTTATTTTTATTTTTTCCGCTTGTTTCATTGGCAAAGATTCCAAATGATCCGTTGGTTAAACAATGGGCATTTGAGCACATCAAAGCCTATGATGCCTGGGATAAATTTATTGGCTCAAGAAGAGTTATAGTTGCAGTGATTGACAATGGATTTGACACTTTTCATCCAGATTTGCGCGACAATGTTTGGAGAAATGAAGATGAAATCCGCGACAATGGAATAGATGATGACAATAATGGCTATATTGATGATGTGTGGGGATGGAATTTTGTGGCTGAAGATAATAATCCTCGGCCCAATGTGGATATAGTTGACAAAAGCGATGATGTTTACAGCCACGGCACAATGGTTGCCGGCCTAATCGGCGCTGTTGGCAATAATAGCGAAGATATAGCCGGAATTAATTGGCGAGTGAAGCTTATGAACTTGAAAGTGCTGGATAACAGCGGTTCAGGCACTGCCTTGCCATTATCAAAAGCAATCCATTATGCAGTTGATAATGGGGCCAATGTGATTAATATAAGCATGGTAAGCTCTGAAGACGGAAACGGCGATATAAAAAAAGCAGTGGATTATGCTTACAGCAAGGAAGTGGCAGTAGTGGCGGCAGCTGGGAATAATCCTGGTTTAAGCGCTGATTTGGATGCCTCGCCTTTATATCCAATCTGCGCTGATGCTGGCGAAAGCGAAACAAAAGTGCTCGGCGTGAGCGCCATAAAAGAAAATCACAGAATTGCCCAATTTTCAAATATCGGCTCAAGCTGCATAGACATAACTGCTCCGGGGACAAATTTGCGGGGATTAGCGCGTTATTCTCCGGCAGACGGTTTGCCAGACAGGACAAAAGAGAATTGGAATGGCACTTCATTTTCCACTGCTTTGGTAAGCGGAGCCGCGGCAATGATGAAAAGCATCCATCCAGAATGGGGCGCTAAAGAAATTTTTCAGGCTTTGCTTTCAACAACCCAGCATACGCCCGGACAGGATGAGACAGTTTATGCGGATTTATTCGGCAAAGGACTGTTGCAGTTGGATAAGGCAGTGGCTTATGCTTTTGAAAAAATTATCCGCAATGAAAACTGGCTGTCGTTTGATAAAAATAATGGAGAAGGCAGAATTAAAAACCTGCTTACCGGCGCAGAATCTGCTGTTCAAACATCGGCTTTGAATAGGATTGATGATTTGGCTGTTTATAAAAACAATAATAAAACAAGCATTGTTACTGTAAAACAATTATCAAAAGAAAAAAGCGAAGTTTCTTTTTACAGCACTGACTGGGGTCTGCAAAAATCATTTGCAGTAAAAATGGCCGGCCCGCTGAAACTGGCGTTTGCTGATTTTAATAATGACGGAAAATCAGAATTAATTCTCGCGCCAAATTACCAAAGCAAAGTTTTATTTAAAGTTTTTAGTCTAGAAGGTCATGAATTGCAGGAGGAAAGAATAACCGATTATCATGATGGCGTATTTTTGGCAGTTGCGGATAATGAATTATACACAGCTTTTTCATCCGGCAAAAAATTAAAAATAAAAAAATATTCCGCAGGCCAAGATATTGAAGCAGGCGAGAATTCAGAAATTAGCGATATTGGCAGAATCGCAATCGGCGACATTGACGGCGATGGTAGTGTAGAGATAATCAGCGTGGCCAAGCCGGGCGCAAATCCAGAAGTTGCGGTTTATTCTTTATCAGGCGAATTAAAAAGGCGATTTTTTGCTTACGGGTCTCCCAGCAAGTCGGGTTTGGGGATTTATTTGTTTGATTATGATGGCGACGGCTTTCAGGATATGGTGATTTTTGATAAAAATAACGACTTTCCAATCAAAGTTTGGAATCATAAAGTAAAAAACATCGGCGAGTGGCAATTGGCGTCTAATGGCGCTAAAACGAACATAGAATTTTTGAGTTATTGAGCAGAATAGCCTAAGTGTGCTAAAATATAAATAGTATGTTGCAGGAGATACCAATTTTTGAAAAAAAGAATGTGCTCGTTACCGGCGGGGCCGGATTTTTGGGTTCGCATTTATGCGAAAAATTATTAAGAGAAGCAAAAGTCATCTGCATTGATGACCTGACAAATTCAACTATTCAGAACATTGAACATCTTTTGCAGTATCCGGATTTTGAATTTATAAAATACGATGTCAACCAGGCGATAGATTTAGATGATTTTCCAGAATTAGACAAATTCAAAGTCAAGTTCCAAGGAATCCAGGAAATTTACCATCTGGCCTGCCCGACCAGCCCGAAGAATTTTGAAAGCTTAAAATTAAATTCTTTATGGGCCAATTCCAATGCCATGATTTCCACTTTGAATTTGGCAGTCAAATACCGCGCTAAATATGTTTTTGCTTCCAGTTCGGTTGTTTACGGCGAGCCCTCTCCCAATCGCAAAGTTTTTGCTGAAACTGACGAAGGCGTGGTAAAACATCTGTCTCCGCGGGGCTGTTATGATGAGGGCAAGCGGTTTGCTGAAACCTGCGTGGAGACTTATAGGCAGGTTTACAGCCTTGACGCAAAAATCGCCCGCGTTTTTACCACTTACGGCCCTCGGATGAAGTTGCGCGATGGATTGCTGTTGCCGGATTTTATTTTAGACGCTTTGGACGGCCGGGATTTAGTGATTTACGGCAACGCAGACTTGGAGCAATCATTATGCTATGTGAGTGATATGATTGACGGCTTGATAAGGCTGATGAAGAGCGGGAATAATGTTTCAATAGTTAATTTGGGGGGAGATGAAGTTTATAAAATGAAATCAGTGGCAGAAAAAATCATTTCTATGACCAATTCTTCCTCGCAGATAGTTTTTGAACAGCCATTGGTGTTTTTAACTGCCAAAGGCATGCCGGATTTAACGCGCGCCAAAGAACAGTTGGGATGGCTGCCGCTGATAAATCTGGAAGACGGCCTGCGCAAAATCATTGATTATACTATTGCCAATAAGGAATTGTTTACATTTAATCATTCCCGCAGTTGATTATGTTTTTGGCAATAGTGCCGGCTTTTAATGAGGAAAAAAATATCGGGTCCGTGGTTAAGGGCCTTTTTAATCATATTGACAGAGTAGTGGTGGTTGATGATGGCTCGTCAGACAGCACTTCAACTGCGGCGTCAGAGGCTGGTGCAGTGGTTTTGCGCCATGAAATAAATCGCGGGCAGGGAGCGGCGCTGGAAACCGGCCGCCAATATGCATTAAAAAATAACGCGGATTATGTCTTGCATTTTGACGCTGACGGGCAGTTTGAAGTTTCAGATATCAGCCCGGCGCTTGAAGCATTGCAGAAGTCGGGTGCTGACATATTATTTGGCTCCAGATTTTTAGGCCGGGACGCTGATTTGCCATTTTTTAAAAGGTTTTTTATTTTTCCAATTGCCAAACTATTCAACATGCTGTTCGTCGGGCGCGGATTTTCAGACGCGCACAATGGCTTCCGCATTTTAAACAGGCGCGCTCTGGAAAAAATAAAAATAGAGCATGACAGAATGGCGCATGCCAGCGAGATTCCGTTTAAAGCAAAAAAAGCCGGTCTCAAATGCATTGAATTTTCAGTCAAAGTCGTGTATCGTGAATATGGACAAGGGATTTTAGGTGGCGTGAAGATAATACGTGATTTGTTATTGGGGAAATTTACTAAGTAAGCTTTGAAATTTCTAATTTCTAATATCTAATTTCTAATAATTAAATTTTAAATTATGTTAATTATTTTTCAAATTTTGTTTCTAATCTTTGCCTTGTTTGCGATTACAAACGTAGTCAGACGCAAAAAAGAAGGCTTGTTAGGCCCAAAGGGCGTTGTTTTTTGGGTTTTGTTCTGGGTAGTTGCAACAGTTGCAGTCTGGTGGCCGAATAGCACCACGGTTTTGGCAAACGCATTTGGCATTGGCAGGGGCACGGATTTTGTTTTATATATTGCCATTGCCGTGCTGTTTTATTTAATGTTTAAATTGCATGTTAAATTAGAAAGCGTGGGCAGGGATATTACGAAGGTAGTGAGAGAAAAGGCGTTGGAGGCAGGGAAAAGGGATTCCTCGCGGAGTTTACCCCGACTTTAAGTTGGGGCTCGGAATGACAGTGAATTTATGAAAATCGCCCATATTGTCTGTTCATATCCTCCATATTATGGTGGCATGGGAAATGTTGTTTTTCAGACTGCCAGCCATCTGGCCCGTTTAGGGCATGAAGTGGAAGTATTTACCCCGCAATTTTATAAAGAACCCGAGGGTATTCTGCCGGAAGAAAAATACGAACCCGGGTTGGAGGAAAGAATAGATTACGCGCGCCGGCTCAAGCCAGCTCTGCGATACGGGCAAGCCGCGTACATGCCCCAGATCAGGCGGGAATTAGACCAGTTTGATTTGGTGCATCTCCATTATCCGCTTTTCGGCAGCGCCAATTTAGTTCGCAAATGGAAATTAAAACATCCCCACCGTCCATTAGTCATCACTTATCACATGGACACAAGAGGGCCGGGGTGGAAGGGCCTGATTTTTAAATACTATACAAAATATTGGATGCCGAAAATCTTGCATTCAGCAGATCTTTTAATAACAAGCTCTTTTGATTATATTGTTTCAAGCGATGCCCGCGCGATTTTTGAAAATCAGAAAAAAAAATGGGTTGAACTGCCCTTTGGCGTTGACATTGAAAGGTTTCAGCCGAGGCAGAAGCCAGGCGCATTATTCAGCCGGCATAATTTAAATCCAGAACTGCCGACCGCGCTTTTTGTGGGGGGAATGGACAGCCCACATTATTTCAAAGGCATTCCAGTGCTGTTGAAGGCGCTTTTTCTGCTGAAGGAAAAAGATTTGCGCTTGCAGGCGGTTTTGGTAGGAGAAGGGGAATTGCGGAAAAGTTTTGAATTGCAGGCAATGGGCTTGGGTTTGGAAAACACGGTTCGTTTTGTTGGCAAAGCAAGCGAGGAAGAACTTCCGTATTATTACAATATGGCTGATTTGTTTGTTTTGCCATCAATCAATAAAGTTGAGGCGTTTGGCATGGTTTTGCTTGAAGCCATGGCCAGCGGAGTGCCTGTTTTAGCCAGCGATTTGCCGGGCGTGCGCACAGTTGTTCAAGGCGCCGGGTCAGTGGTTCAGCCTAACAGCCCCCAGGCTTTGGCAAGGGCTTTACAGGGCTATTTTAGCCCAGAAGGCATGGCTAAAGACAAGAGTGGTATAAGAAGGCTTGCAGAGGAGAAATATGGCTGGAAGCCCATAATTTTGCGTTTAGAAGGGATTTACAAAGGGCTTGTTGAAAAGAGCGGGTTTGTGGTATAATTATTTTTATTAAAATTTAATTAATTTCTATGTGTGAATGTGAACAAAAAAAGGGCTTGTTTGAAATGCTCACCAAAACGCAGGCATTTGTCTTGGGTTTGATTGGTGCGTTTTTGGTTATGTGTACCATTGGTTTTTTTATCTTGTTATGTTTGATGCTGAATGGCAATAGTTTAAGCAACAACAGCGCTGTTAAAGAAGATTCATCAGCGCCTAAAAAATTCAGCGAGTGCGTTGATTCAGGAAAATATGCCAGCCAAGTGCAGGCAGATTCACAGCTTGGCTCGTCTTTAGGCGTTCAGGGCACGCCGGCCACTTTTATAAACGGGTATTTGGTGAGCGGGGCTATGCCGTATGATGTCATGAAAGATGTGATTGATGATTTGCTGGCAGGCCGCAAGCCGTTTATTGACAATTATAAAACGTATCAAATGGAGACAGGCGATTTGCAAAAAGCGGAGATGCCCGAGCTGGAAGGGGCGGTCTGGAGAGGCAGTCCTGACGCTAAAGTATCATTGGTTGAATTTTCTGATTTTGAATGCCCCTATTGCGCGCGTTTTTCAACAACCATTGAGCAGTTAATTAACGAGTATAAAGATAAAATAAGATTTACTTACCGCCATTTTCCGCT
>CAZHEJ010000025.1:0-10403 GCA_964531615.1 uncultured Gammaproteobacteria bacterium
TTTGTAGAATTCCAAGGCCTTTTTCGCGCTTTCATAAAAATCCGGCGACCAATTGCTGTCGCGGAAATACCAGCGGTCAACTTTTAAATGCTCTGACAATGGCGCAGGCGCAACCAGCTTCCAGCTGTCCGGAGTCTTTTTATCCAGTGTTTCCGTTCCTTCTAAAGCCACAAGTTCCATTTTGCCCTTATTCATTTTGACGACTGCATAAACGCCGATAAATCCTCCAGCCGGGCGCAATTCCGTATTATTTTCAAAAAGCAGCAAATAGGTTTTTGGCTGGTCAAAACCCAACAGCTTCGGCGCCAAATTCAACAAATCCTGATTTTTCTCGCCGACCTGTTTTTTTACTATTTCAGTCTGGATGATTTTTTCAAAGCTTAAATTTTTAAAATTAGCATAAGCTATCCAGCCTAAAACAGCCAGTAAAAATAAAAATATAATTAATAAATACGGGGTTTTCTTGAAAAGCATACGCGACTGTCATTCCCGCGAAAGCGGGAATCTAATTAATAATTCGTTTTTTTATCGAAACATTAAATCCCAGATATTTCCCCAGCATCAAATGCGTTATCGCGTCAATCGCCGGAACAGCAGAAACAAAAATCATGGTAATCGGCAGAAGCGCCCACTGTAGAACCACAATCAGATATTTATGCTTTGGCTGGGTGTCCGGCAATTTTGGCAAAAGCGGAATGCTTAGCACTGCTGATGACAGCAAACCAACCATTGCAGCAACCATCA
This sequence comes from uncultured Gammaproteobacteria bacterium, assembly GCA_964531615.1. GTDB lineage: Bacteria > Patescibacteriota > Patescibacteriia > Magasanikbacterales > UBA922 > CAZHEJ01. The sequence continues at coordinate 745 of CAZHEJ010000025.1, forward strand.
GATTTTCCAGCATGTGCGGGGTATTGAAGAACAAAGCGCTCTGCCGGACCGACTCCGGGGCCACCCATATTGGCACTCGGCCGAGAACAGTAATTAAAACCGCCACCATGCACCACGACCACTTGCCTTCCCATTCCACAAAAACCCATTTGACTTTTTTCCACCAGGGAATAAGCCTGCCTTTTTTTCTGAATTCCCATAACAAGAACGGGATGTGCTCCGAACCCCATGCCCAGCGCCTCTGCTGGCGATAGAGATTTTTCAGGCTCTTCCACCATTTTTCATCGCGCACTGTATCCATGGATACCGGAATATACATCGGCGTCACCTCATAATCGCCATTATACGCCAAAAGGCACTGGTAGAAAATGCGCGAATCCTCGCTTACAATCCGCCTTTCATGAAAGCCTGCTTTGACAACCGCTTCAAAGCTCATTGAATGCGAAGAAAAAGTCACCAGCGCGTCCTGCCGAGCCAGAGTCATCATCATCCAAAAAGTCGTGCCAAAAGCCATAATGCGCAGGACTGACGGCGATTCCCACATATTATTATTGTAAAGCGCGACCGGCTGGAAAGATGAATGCGTTGGCCGAGGATGCCTGCAGTAAAGATAAGTGAGATAGGCGAAATACTGCGGATGGCAGACAGTGTCAATGTCAAAAACCGTTTCAATCACTTCGCTGTAATCCCAGCCTTTGCCGTCAACATAATTTTTCATCCGTTTCTCTGAATAATTTAAATTTGAGCCCTTGCCGGGAATTTCATCCGGCAGATCTGCAGGGTGCAGAGTGCCGACAATGTCGCCGAAATTCCGGCTGAATTCTTTTTTGACATTGGCCAGAATCATTTCATAATTTTCTTTCTTCCTCTCTTCGCCGGCAATCACTACCACGAATTTTTCCCTGTCATACGCGGCATTGGCTACGCTCTGAACCGCGCCTTTCACAACTTCCCATGTTTCATTGTATAAAGTTAAAAAAACAAGATGGCGCTTGCCTTGCCAATTGGTAATTTCATTCTCTAATTTTTCCGCCCAGTCTATTTTTCTGGCAATATAAAATCTGCGCCACGCAATAATCAGATAAAAAGCGAAATTAATCACCCGCAAAACCCAGTAAATATCAAAAATAATGATAAAATAAATCATCCACATGGGCTTGATAAAAGCCAACAGCAGGCACAAAATCAAAGTAAGCCAGACAGATAGTCCTGGCAGGATTTCGTACAAGCGGTAGCGTTGGTAATCACTCAACATATATACAATGTTTAACAGTTAAAATATAATCTTAAAATCATTAAAATTATTTTTTGTAATTTCTTCCCACTTCTCTTCTACTTTCGTGACCCTCGCCCATCTCGGCCCATTTTTACACCATTCCACAAATTTTTTCAATGCCTCGTCCTCGCCTTCAGCCGTAATTTCAACTGTGTCGTCATAAGCATTTTTTACCCAGCCAACTAAGCCCAGCTCTTGGGCTTTCTCCTGCGTTCTATATCTGAATCCAACTCCATGCACATCGCCATGGATTTTGAGGAATAATTGTCGCATATATTTTAATTTCCCTCCCCTATGAGGGGAGGGTGGGGTGGGGTTTTGCACTTAAAGTATGCCACAAAACCGCCCTCTTGACAAACGCTCAAAAATGTGCTATATTGACTTGATATTAGCTCACGCCTAGAAGTGCTAGGTCTAAAGCTTTATCAGATCTTTACAATCAACTTCAACCACAAAGGGTTGGAAAGGAATACCATGAAAAATTTAATTTTAATCGTCATTGGTTTGGTAGGTTGCGGAGGCGGAACAGATGCAACTTATTTTCCAGATGTGGTTAATGACACATCTGAAAGCATTCCTGATTCAGAAAAAGAACCAAAAGAAAATTTTCAGGACACTTTTGAATTTGAAACAGAGGAAGAAGAAATTCAAGAAAAGGAAGATGGTTGCACACCGCATATAGTTGGCTATTACAATCTCTCTGTTGGGTTTGCCAGAGACATCTTTGTCTCAAAAAATCTCCTATTAGTAACTGACTGGTATCAAAACGGTTTACACATTTTTGATATCAGTAATCCTACTGCCCCTGCTTTCAAAGGATTTTATCCAACGAAAGGAGGAAAGACCTGGTCAGTAACCGCTTCTGACAATACCGCCTACCTGGCGGCGGGAAAGGAAGGATTACTCATAATTGATGTCAGTGATCCTGCGAATCCGACTCTCAAGGCGATGTTTGATACTCCACATGCTTACAATGTTTTCGGATTGCGAGAAAGAATATATCTAATTGACTTTGAAGCTGGTCTCTTGATTCTTGACGTGGCAGATCCGTCAAAGCCGTTCCTTTTGGGAGAATGGCCAACAGTCAATTTGAGAGATGTGTTTGTGTGGGGCAACACTGCATATTTGGCAGGGGATAAACCTATTGATGCCCCCAAAACTGGAATGCAGATATTGGATGTGAGCGACCCATCGCATCCATATCTCAAAGGTATTCTTTGGGAGACATATGGAGAAGGAATCTTTGCCACAAAAAACTATGTCTTCATTGCCTGCTTAAACCAGGGATTGAAAATAATAAATGTGGCAGAGCCGGAAAACCCCTCCCTGGTGAGCTGGTTCCCACTCAAGAATGTAACCCCAGAAATCTTCTTCTCTGAAGAAGATAAATTGGGTTATTTGGCCGCGTCAACAGCGGGACTGTTGATGATTGACCTCGGGGACTTCTCCACTCCCACGATTCAAGACCAGGTGGATACGGATGGAAGTGTGTACGGTTTATTTGTGGTGGGAAGCTTGGTCTACATCGCTGACGGGGAAGAAGGCATAAAGGTCATTGAGACCTGCCAGTGCCTTCCTTCCTGCATTGGGAAACAGGAGGGAGAAGCAGATGGGTGTGGAGGCGCCTGTCTGTAAGCAAAAAAGAAGTCTATAAAAAGGGTTCTGGCACTCATTGGCCGGGAACCCTTTTTTCTTTTACAAGGCCTTGACAAACTTTTCAAAATTACGTCGGGGCTGGGTGTGTTATGTTTTCCTCCCCTTTTAGGGGGAGTTATGCGGGGGTCTTATCCGCCTTGGGCGGAGGACAAAAAGAAAGAGAATTTTGTCAATACCCCTCCCTCGCATATCCTTCCTCGCAATACTCCCTAAACATCTTCTGTAACTCTTTCGTCTTTTCGCCGACGCCGTCGGAAACAACCACATCGTCAATCTGCCTCACCGGCATAAGACCAATGCTGGTGCCGGAGAGAAAATATTCGTCATAATTTTTGATGTTTGCGAGCGAAATGTCTTCTTCTTTGACTTTTAATATTTTCGGCGCAATGTTCGCGATTATTTTCCGCGTAATTCCTTCCAACGTTTTTTCTTTCTGCGGCATAACCAACATGTTTCCTTTTATCACAAAAAAACTGGAACGCGTGCCTTCCCTGATATTTCCCTCATTATCAACCAGTAAAGCGTCAAGTGCTTCTGATTTTACCGCTTCGCGATAGGCGATGTATCCCAACAGCAAGTCCTTGGTTTTTGAAGTGGGGACAACCCGCTCGCCACGGAAAGTGATGAGTTTCACTCCTTTGATATAAAAATGGTCCGGGTAAAAAGTGAGACCGACCGGAAAAAGGAAAATCTGCGGTTCAACGTCTTTTTCCGGGCCAATGAGCAAAATGCGCGCCAGCGCGTCTTTGAGATTATTTTTCTCAATCAGCTTTTTCATCCACTCTATTATTTCCTCTTTTTTAAAAGGATGTTCAAGGCCGATAACTTTGGCTGACTCAAAAAGCTTGTCAATCTCCAATCCCGGCATAAACATTTTACCCTGCACCACTTTGATGTTTGAATACACGGCAAAATCAAAAAACAGCGCTTTGTTGTACACCGACACATTCGCTTCTTCTTTTTTAATCAACTCGCCGTTTTTGATGGCGTATTTTATGCCCATATACCTATTTATTATTTTAACCAAGATTATATCTTTTTTATATCAGACATCACCTTCTCTCTCAACTTTTTCCAAAAATCAATATCTGCGATTCTTTTTATTGTTTTCTCATCATTAATGCCCCGCCAGTAAGGTTCTTCATATTTAACCAACCCACCTACTGCATGCGGAATCTTAAACGTCACTCTTTTCTTGTCTGTTTCATACGCCCCTTTAACATTGGCAATATATTGTAAGCTATGAAAACCCATATTAAGATTGGGAAGATGGGGAGTAAAAACAGCAAAAGATGTGGGGCGGATAGCCGCGTCTGTTGTTTCCACATGGGGCTCGCTCAATAGAGAATATAAAACCGTGGTATAAATTATACTCACAGATTGTTGCATGTCATGAATAAATTTATAAGGCCTATCCGCAAGCATAGAAATTTTCAAACAAAGATCATGCAACAATTTAAAACTCCGCGCCAAGGATGGCGACCATGCGTCTATCATCTCTTTATCGGATAATTTATTTGCGCCAAATTTATCTATCCTCTTTTGAATATCGTTTTGAAAACATAGTATATTTTCCTCCAAAGGAGTTTGGGTCTGAATCTCCACTCCCATGTCGAGTTTATGCAAGGTTAAAATGGTATAAACTGACTCAGGAGTAATAAAAGCCGTATGCGGGAGATTTACAGCAAACTTTACTGCAATGCCTGTTTGTTCATAAAACAAACGAAAATACTCCAAAAATTTATTATTAATCAATCTAAATGGCTTCCCCAAAAACAAATCACCTGTGCAAATTCTAAAAAACTTAAGATACTTCGCCTTTTTCAAAGCTTCAAATACTTTAATCCATTCGGAAAAGCTTACATCCAGCGGTTCGCCGCCTGAGAACAAAATATCATCGGGCGGATTATTTTCTTCATTCCATTTTCTAACCAGTCGCTCTATCTGCTCTCCGGGTGAAACAAAATAAATAATCTCCTCTGTGTTATCCTCGTTGATTATTTTAAATTTTTTCAGTTCCCTCGTTTGCTCGCCTCGATAACATTTGGCGCAACCCGCAGTACAATAAGCAACATTCTCTAAAATTGCCAGATAAGTGCCATGCCCAACCTTACGGGTGGCCAGATAAATCGATTTACCTCTTTCTTTATCCAGCACCAAATGCTCACGCCGCTGCACGCCAAAAGGATCTTTTTGAAATTTCTGCCCTACTACAGGAATAAAATTTCTTATTGCCTCTGATTTCGCGATTGAAGAACAAAAATTGAGCGGACGGATACTTAAATCAAAACTTTCCAATATCTTCATCATCTCCGCTTTTTTTCCTTTGTAAATGTCGCCGAATAATCTAAAAAATAAATCATAATTAGGAGCAAAATGCGGCTCATACACTCCCCTAATCGGCAGATGGAGCCGATACTTAAAAACAAAATTCTCATCATTGCGCCATGCTTCAGCTGTCATTCCATAAGAAGAAGCAAGTTGCAGAAGTTTGCTATTGAATTTTGGCATTTCCACGCCAATTGCTTCACATTTTTTTATAAGTTCTTCTTTTGTTACAATTCTCTTCCGCTCCTCTTTTGATAAGTTCAATTTTGAAGGCAATTTGTCAATCCAAGCCGCGCGCACTGCGTCTATAACTTCAAAAAGAGTTACACTCTGCTTTCTCGCCAACTTATCTATCTCGGATAAAACTAAACCCGGAGTTACTTTTTGTTTCAAAATATTTTTTTTAATCATATATTTGATGTTCATAATTAACCAATCCTATTTAGCTATACTTTCGTTTTTTGAACCTAAAATATAGTTTCGTTTCTATTATATTAGAAAGTTAGATATTTATCAATACCCTATTTTATTTTCTTTACTACCCCCTTCTCCGCGTCAACCTCCACCAAATCACTTCTTTTTTTCCAATATTCGCCTCTCCTGAATACGTCGCGGAAATATAATGACCTTTTTTCTGTTTTAACAATTTTGGAATTAATTTTTGTATTTTATTAATCTCATCTTTTTTAATGGCTAACAGCGGAATCTGCAAAACATAGGCGAATGTGTTTGCAACGACGCAGGCCAGGCGAGTGGAAGTGAATGAGCCAGCGCCGACGACAACCATAATACCCGCCAACAACCCCCCTAACCCCCCTTTTTTAAGGGGGGAAAAACGAAATTTCCTCCCCCTTAATAATTTATCAATACACATCAAAATCTCCCTGTTCTGTCCAAAATATTTTTTATGTTCAATTGAATTTTTATCAAATAAAGATAGGTGGATAACGCTGTATTCAGAAGTATTAATTAATAAATACATATTTTTCTGTCATTCCGGCGAAAGCCGGAATCTAATCGTTGGCGATTTCTGGATCCCGGGTCAAGCCCGGGATGACACCAATCAAATATTAAACTTGTTCACCTCTTTGATGTTTTCAACCTCAAACATGGTGTACAAAAACTTGTCCATCACCTGCCTCCGGTCAAGAAATTCTTTTTCTGACATCAAAGTATAGCGGACTTCAAACCCGAATTCCTTTTCATAGCGCCTGATAATCCGCATAATCGCTTTTTCTTTCAAGTCTCCGACTAACAGCAAATCGCTCGGCGCGCGCTGTTCGCCGGTAAATTTGCCTGACAGCAACAGGAGTTTGATTTTCCCGCCCTTTTCTTTAATTTCTTCCATAAATTTCTTCTCTCCTAAAAGCTGGGCTTTAATCAGCAGGGCCTGCATTTCTGAAAAAAGCATTGAGTAAGTATTCAATGTATAGTAGCGCCTAAGCGCTGAACCCTGCTCTATGCCGTCTTTAGCCGGATTAATTTCCAGCTCTTTGATTAATTCAGCCTGCAATAGAATTCCCAGCTCGCGCCTTACAGCATTAATCTGCGCGCCGAGCAGGCGTCCTAGCTCCCGCACATAAAAAGACTTATCAGGATGGCGGAAGAATGTCTTTAATAATTTAAATCTGGTCTTTGAACCAAAAAGGTATTCAAGCATATTGTTAAAAATTTGGCGTTTTTTTAATAAGTATAGTATAATATTCCTATTGGAATTAGTCAAAGATTTAAATATGAAGATTAATCCGGAAATCCATGAATTTTTTGTAGAAGGAAGCGATCAGGAACGCTCGCACGTTCTGCTTCACATCACTGAACCAGGAACGTCGGAAGAGCGGGCCAAGGGATATTTTTTTGCGCTGGCTGAAATCAATAACGGCTCGCTGGAACAGATTGAGCATTTACAGCAGATGATTGACGATTTGGAATCAGGCTATTATGAAACAGAAGACCAAGAAGAGAAAAACGCCTTTGAAATCACTCTGGAATACATAAACCGGCGCGGGCACCATATTCTGCAGTATAAAAATTCTGTCATCAGCTGCTTGGTCGGCGCTCTGCGCGGGCATGATTTATTTTTTGCCTTCCACGGCTCTCCGCAAGCGCTTTTATTTTATAAAGAAAACAATGAATACCAAATCTTGAATGCGCTGGCTGACCAGGATGAAGCCGGCCGTGAACAGCTCTTTTCCTCATTATTGCAGGGCAGTATTAATGATGGGGATTTTTTCTACGTCACTACGCCGCATGTAAACGATTATTTTGCCGCTGACCGCGTTCAAAAAATCCTTGCCGGGCGCACCACAAGGCAGAGCGCTTCGCATATCCAGAAAGTGCTTAAAGAGCTGAATAATGCATTTTCATTCGGCGGAATCATGCTGCATTATCCTGACCGCAGTGAACTTACCGGAATGGTGCATAAGATAAAAAGCGGTTCAGAAAGCGGTTCTATAGCCTCGCTGAACAAATTAGTCGGCCAGGAGCGCTCAACTGAAGAAATTCTTTCTCCCCCGCTTTTAGGAATGCTGAAAAAGAAATTCCATAATTTTCAGGAACAGCGCGCCCAGCAGAAAAAAAAGGCCAAACTTCTGAATACGCAGGCGCATAGAAGAAAAGAAATTGAAGCCAAAAAGCCTGAAACAGTCGAGACCAACTTCCGCCCGCGCGAAGAAAAGAAAAAAACAGAATCAATCTTCAGCCTGATTCTGGTATCGCTTGGAAAAGCAATTATTGCTGTTCTAGCGGCTGTTTTTAATTTCTTCAAAAAAGCTCTTCCGATAATCGGCCGCGGACTGGTGGCGCTGATTATTTTAATAACCAACCGAAACGACCAGAGGCAGGAAATTATCCAGCAGTTTAAAAATTATCTTCAGGCTAAAAAAGAAGAGCTGGACAATCTGCCGTTAATAAGCAAGATTTTATTGTTTGGCACAATTATTTTAGGGCTGATTTTTATCGGCAGCATTCTTACTTTTAAAATCAGAGCCAGCATACAAGCCAAAAATTTGGCTTATAACAATCAGGTGCAGGCGATTCTGGATAAAAAAACCGCTGCTGATGCCAGCTTTATTTACGAAGATGAAAACAAAGCGCTGATTCTCATGCAGGAAGCTAAAAAAATGATCAGCGAGCTTCCCAAGGGCTCTGGCAAGGAAAAAGACAAAATTGCGGAATTGGATGCAAACATAGAATCAACGTTGATGAAACTGCGGAAAATGGAAACTGTCAAAACAGAATTAATTGCTGATTTGCAGGCTGTAAACCAAAACGCCAAAACTGAAAAAATAGCCCTGATTGATAATTACTTGGTAGCTTTTGGCAAAAATGACGGCAATATCTACCGCGTCAATCTTGACAATAAACAAGTGGAACAAAAAGCCCATGCCCCAGCAGTTAATCTCAACTCTGCCTCCACACCCAAAGAGCAGGATATGATCGTTTTTGCCAGCGGAGACAAAAATATAGCTGTTTATAATAAAGATAATGCAACAATATCTGCAAAAGAAATCAGCTATCCGAACGATGGCGTTAAAATCGCCGACTTATTCGTCTACAACCGTCGCCTCTACACTTTGGACGCAGTACATAATCAGATTTACAGGCACTCCCCCACGCAGACCGGATTTGACAAGGGCGCTGTCTGGATGAAAGAAAACAACATAGACATCAGGGACGCGGTGTCTCTGGCAATTGACGGCGATTTGTTTATCTTGAAAAATAACGGCGATGTTTTAAAAATGGTGGACGGCTATAAAAATGACTGGCAAATCAGCGGGCTGGACCCACTGCTTGAAAAACCGACAGTCATCTGGACATATAACAATGTAACCAATATCTATATTTTAGAGCCTGCCAACCGGCGAGTAGTTGCGCTGAATAAAGAAGGCAAATTATTAGTGCAGTACACTGCGCCTGAATGGCAGAATCCGACTAGCATGATTGTGCAGGAAGACAAAAAAAATATTTACATCTTAGACAGCAATAAAATTTATAAATTTAAATTTTAATCCCTATCTCTATGTGGATTTATCCCATACTGATTGTAATCGCCTCAATCCTCTGGGGCGTGGACGGCGTGGTGCTTAGGCCGTCTCTCTATTCCCTGCCAGTGCCGACAGTGGTATTTATTGAGCATGCGCTGGCTTTCGCTTTCATGTTGCCGTTTTTTATTTATGAAATAAAAAAATTAAAGCAAATCACCAAAGCCAGTTATGGCTATTTTTTCCTCGTTGCCTTATTTGGCGGAGCCCTGGGCACGGTTTTTATTACCAAGGGATTATTCTACGTTAATTTTGCTTCGCTGTCAGCTGTGATTCTGATGCAAAAACTCCAGCCCGTATTTGCGATTTTCCTTGCCTGGCTGATATTAAAAGAGCATTTACCAAAAAAATTCTTTTTT
>CAZHEJ010000026.1:0-10308 GCA_964531615.1 uncultured Gammaproteobacteria bacterium
GTAAGCCAGCAGATTTACAGTCTGCCCCAGTTGACCGCTTTGGTACCGACCCCTTGGAGCCGCCTCAGGGATTCGAACCCTGGACCTACAGTTTACAAAACTGTTGCTCTACCAGCTGAGCTAAGGCGGCACTTTACTATAATTTCTCTATCCGCTCTTTAAACACAGCCAGCTTCTGATTTTCAGGATTCACCATCCGCAGCTGCTGGTAAGCTTCATCGGCTGTTTTTTTGTTATTACATAATAAACTAATCTCCACCAGTCTGTCAAGATATTTTGGATTCTGCGGCTCCAATTCAACTGCCTGCTGTACGGCCTCTAGCGCAGTATCATTCTTATTCACCTGTAAAAGCAATTCTGCCAGTCTTGCGAAAAGCGCAGGATTGCTGTCATGACGCAAAACCGCCAGCTGGTAATATTCTATGGCTTCATCCTTCTTGTCCTCTGAATCGCAGATTTCTGCCATTTTGATTATTGCCGATTCATTGCCAGGGCTGATTTTCAATAAAAATTCAAAAGTCTCTCTGGCTTCAGCAATATGCCCCTGCCCCAGATACACTTTTCCCAAACCAACATAAGCCTCTTCGTTTCTGGCATCAAGCTTGATCGCGTCAATAAATTTATGCTCTGCTGTTTCCAACTGTTTTTGTTCTAAGGCAAAATTTCCTTCCTGCAAAAGCGTGCGCAGATTTTCTCTTTTTTGCATTCTTTTCTCTTTTGGCTCAATACGTTTATTTTTTTCCGCTCTTTCCACCACTATTCTCTCTATCCTGCCGACATATTGCCGGAAAGCAAGCTGTGAATTTTTCCATAACTGCACCAAAGGCCTTATCATTTCTCTCTTTTTCTGGTCAGCTGCCTTGCTCTTTGTTTCCAGCTGGTGCTTTAATAAATTGTCCTTTTTTTCCTCAATCTGAACCACAGGTATTGATCTTACATCCAAAACAGTGAGCTGTGAAAACTTGCGCGCAATTATAAAAATTATTATTGACAGCGGAACCAAAATTAAAATAAAAATAATAAAATTAGACATACAATGATTCGGCTTTTCTGATTATTGACAAAAAAGTTTCAAATTTTGATGATGCTCCTCCAACCAATACTCCGTCAACTGTTTCAAGCGCAAGATATGACAGCACATTATCAGCATTAACACTGCCGCCGTACAAAATTGGGATATTTTTATTAAAATACTGCTTTAATTCTGCTTTAAGCCAGCCGTGCACATCATCAGCATCTGATGGATTGCAGGCATCGCCAGTGCCGATTGCCCACACTGGTTCATAAGCCACCATAATATCGCTGTAAGGATTCAAATTCTGAAATGCTGTCATCAGCTGTTTTTTCAGCCTGTATTCCCGCTTATTGTTTGTTTTTTCTTCCGCTGTCTCGCCGACGCAGACGACAGGAATCAATTCTGTTTCCAAACATGCATCAAGCCTTTTCCTCACAACTGTGTCTGACTCGCCAAAAACATACCGTCTTTCTGAATGCCCGACTAAAACGTATTTGCAGCCAGCTTCTTTGAACATGAATGCTGAAACTGCGCCGGTATAAGCGCCTTTAGGGGTCCATCCTGCATTCTGCGCCCCGACATTAAAAGAAGAGTCTTTCAATGCCTGCAAAACAGGGCTCATTGCCAAACTTGTTGGAAACACAGCTAAATTGACTTTGTCCGCGCCAAAAGATTCTTTTGACAAAGTTTCAGCCAAATCAATTGACTCTTTTAAATCCAGATACATTTTCCAATTGCCAAAAATATATTTCATAGCTAATACCTAAAACCTAATATTTTTCGCGTCCGCATTCCCTATGATTGCAATGCGCATTTCATCAAATTTAAAAATACTCTGTGCAACGTTCTTTATTTCCTCATTGGTTATTTTATCTATTTCTTTTAATTTTTCTTCCGGTGTTTTTATCTTTTTGAAAAACATTGCCTGATTTGCATACCAGCTTGCTTGCGCGCTGGAATCTTCCAAAGACAGCGCCAAAGCTCCGCGTATATGGGTTTTGGCGTCTTTCAATTCTTTTGCTGAAACGCCCTTGTTTTTTATTTTATTTATCTCGCTAATCGTTACTTTTATAGCTTCATTGATATTTTTGGATTCCAGACCGGCCCGGACAAAGAAATATCCGCTGTCGCGGTAATTTTCCTCACCGCTCCGCACAAGGTACGCTAATCCGCGCCTTTCCCTGATTTCAATAAACAGCCGCGAGCTCATTGAACCACCTAAAATTGTATCTAACACATTCAGAGCAGTATTTTGTTTGTGTTCGTATGGAAAACCCGGAAAGCCTATCATCAATTGCGTCTGGTCTGTTTCTTTCTTTTCTACTTTCACTCTTTTTTCTTTCTTAATTTCTCCAAATCTCACAGCTTTAAAATTATTTTGACTCGCCGCGTGGTCCGCCAATGAGGCGGGCTTTACGCGGTCAAAATACTTCTCAATCATTCTTTCAACACTATTGTCAATCTTCCCGGCAATGACAACCATCATATTATCAGGCGAATAATGGGCATCTTTAAATTCCAAAATTTCATCCCTCTGCAAATCCCTGACTGTTTTCTCGCTGCCGGCGACATCCCGTCCCAACGGCGGAGCATAAAGCAAATTTTCAAAGACATTCTCTATATTAATCATCGGATTATCGCGATACATCCTGATTTCTTCTGTAATAACTGTTTTTTCTCTTTTAATTTCATCTTTATCAAACTTTGAATTAAAAAGCATGTCAGATAAAATATCCAGGCTGGTCGGCAAATACTGCGAATCAGCCTTGATAAAAAAGCCAGTGTATTCTTTGCCGGTAAAAGCATTATAATGCGCGCCCAAACGGTCAATCTCCCGCGTCAAAATCAACGTGCTGGGCCTCTTTTTCGTGCCCTTGAACATCATGTGCTCTATAAAATGCGAAACTCCGGATAATTTTTCCGGCTCATAGCGCGAGCCGACAGGGAGCATTATTAAAACAGTGGCGGATTTGGCGTCCAGCAAAGGAATAAGATAAACTTTGGCCTGATTGGCCAATAAGATATTTTTCATTTCGCTCCATCTATTAAAAATTCCTGCGGAATAACGCCGCCTTGTTCAATTAAGTTGGCCAATTCAGTGGAAAACTTTTCTATTGCCTGTATCATATCATCCGGTTCTTCGGAAAACTTGCGCTCTTTGGGCAAAACTACCTTTCCATCGACAGTAAATTTTATCCCCTCACCTATCTCTCCCGCAACTTCTTTTATTAACTTAACTACCTGCTGGCTTGCGTACTCTACCCGCTCCTTTGTTTGTTTTTTTTGTTCCAATATTTCTAAATCTTCATTTCTTACCATATGTTTAAATGGTTAAAAATTAAATTTTTCTTTTAAATAATTTTTCAATTCTTTAATCGCGATTCTATCCTGCTTCATCGTATCCCTGTCGCGGACAGTAACTTTTTTGTCTTCCAGCGATTCAAAATCAACCGTAATGCAATATGGGGTGCCGATTTCGTCCTGCCGGCGGTAGCGCTTGCCGATTGACTGTGTTTCATCATAATCAACTGTAAAATTTTTCCGCAGATCATTTGCTATATTGCGGGCGACTGATGCCAATTCGTCTTTTTTGGACAAGGGCAGAACCGCAATCTGGATTGGCGCCAGATGCTTGGGAAATTTCATAACAACACGTGTTTCTGACTCGCCTTTTTCAGCAGTCGGAGCCTGTTCCTCGTGATAAGCTTCTAACAAAGAAACCAACAGCATGCGGTCAATGCCGAATGTCGGCTCAATCACATGCGGAATGAATTTTTCTTTGGTTTCAGGGTCTGTATAATGCATATCCTCTCCGCTGAATTTCTCATGGCGGGACAAGTCAAAATCCGTGCGATAGGCAATGCCATGCAATTCCTGCACTCCGAACGGATACTTATATTCAATATCAACTGTGCGCTGGCTGTAATGCGCGCGCTCGCCATCAGGAATTTCATGCCAGACCAGATTATTCTTATCAACTTGCATCACTTCCTGCCACCAGCGCTTGATTTCTTTAAGCCACATGTCAAAATATTTCTTCCAGTCTTTTGCATTGATAAAATATTCAAATTCGCCGATTTCAAATTCGCGCGTGCGGAAAATAAAATTGCCGGGCGTGATTTCATTGCGGAAGCATTTGCCTATCTGCGCTATGCCGAACGGCAGGCGCCGCCGCGTGACATTAAGAATATTTTTAAAATTAACAAACATTCCGCCGGCAGTTTCAGGCCGCAGATAGGCAGTGGTAGAAGAATCTTCAGTCGTGCCGATAAAAGTCTTGAACATCAGATTAAAAGTTTTGGGGGCTGTGAACTTGCCTCCGCAGTCAGGGCAGAAAACTTTGGACAAATCCCTGTCAGGCTTTTCCTTGTCGTATTCAGGCTCAATCCCTTTTGCTTCTAAAAGATGGTCAATTCTGAAGCGGTGGTGACACTTTTTGCACTCCACCAGCTGGTCAGCAAAATTTTCCAAATGGCCGGAGGCCTCCCAGACTTTTGGATTCATAATTATTGCTGAATCCAGCGAAACCATGTCATCGCGCTCCTGCACAAAAAATTTCCACCAGGCTTTTTTGATGTTCTGCTTTAACAAATGCCCCAGCGGGCCGTAATCCCAGGAATTGGCCAGCCCGCCGTAAATCTCGCTGCCTGGAAAAATAAATCCCCGCCTTTTGCATAGTGATACTATTTTTTCTAATTTATCATTCATATTACTAGTTACTAATTACTAGTTACTAGTTACTGATTACTAAATCGTATTAATCTCTTTCTCTTTCTCTTCTCCAATTATCTTGATTTTATCATTGTATTCTTTGACTGTTTTTTCCAGCTGATCCTGCAGTTTGAATTTCTCGTCTTCGCCTATTTCTTTATCTTTTTCTTTCTGTTCAATTTCAGAGCGGATTTCTTCCCGGATTTTGCGCACAGCAATGCGGGAGGCTTCAAGCTTCTGGTGCAGGACTTTAATCAATTCCTGCCTCCGCTCCTGCGTCAATTCTGGCAATGGCAAGCGGATTAATTTTCCGTCATTCACTGGACTGATGCCGAGCTGGGAATTTCTCAAGGCTGATTCTACTGCCATAACCAAGCTCTTGTCCCAAGCGTCAATGGCCAATGTTTTGGCATCCTGGACAATGATTGATGCCACTGCCTTCAGAGGCTGTTTGCCGCCATAAGCCTCAACAACAATATCTTCAACCAAAGCAGGAGTCGCCCGGCCGGTGCGCAAACCAGAAATCTCATGCTTTAAATGCTCAATGGTCTTGGAAAAGCTGTCTTTATAATTATCTATCAAACTCATATGCTTATTGAATAAATATATTAGTGTTTTGCTGGCTTTTCGTCTGCGGAGGCACAGTAAATCCAAGATACACCCATCCATCTTTGGCAGGATGGACCCATAAGACTGCGGGCAACTGGCTGGACGGCAGCTTTCTGGTAATCCAGCTCTGTCCGCCGTCAATGCTTTTATAAAAAGTGGAGCGGTCATTGACAGTGGCTGTGTAATAAATTTCCTTGTCATTCTTAGGATTGACTGCGAAGCTGTAGATATTAACGCTGCCCGGCGGGGTGATCAGTTTATAGGCAGACCAGCTGTCTCCGCGCGTATCTGACACAAGTATGCCGTAAGTTGAAATCCAATAAATAGTATCCTGTTTTGTCGGATGCAGATAATACCTGCGGTATTCCAGCGCTCCTGAATATTTTTTCATCTTTTCAGCCAATGATATCCATGTTGCGCCTCCATCGTCTGAGCGGTAGATTCCATTGCTTCTGGTGATAACATAAATCAGTTTTTCATTCAGCGGACTCGGCGCAATTGATGAAATTCTTACTTTAAACCGCCTTGATACATTCCAGCTCACTCCGCCGTCCTGGCTTTGCAGAAAATCCCCATTGCTTTCAGCCATATAAACTGCATATGGCGGAAAATAACTGTAAGCAATAGAAGCAATCAGAATGTTTGACCGCGATTCGCGGAACATTTCTTTCCAGCTTCGGCTGCAGTCGTCGCTTTTGAAAACCTGCCGGCCGTTAGTGGCATAAATTTCGCATTTATTTTTTGGATGCACTGCCACGCTGTAAATCAACCCTGTAGACAGCGGACCGCCTGTTTTCTGCCACGTCTGCCCGCCATTATAAGTGTAATACAGTCCGCTGTCGCGCGAAGCCATATAAAGCGCATTGGGATCCTGCGGGTCGGCAACCAGCTGGTAAACGTTGACATTGCTTATGTTTTTAACTCCTTCGGCAGTCGGCAAAGCAGAAATTTGCTTCCAGCTTTCGCCGCGGTCAGTTGATAAAAACATGCCAGCCGGGCCTGAAGTGGTTGATTTGCTTGAAAATGACACGCAGCCGGCTCCGGCAAAAGCCAGAACCAAAGACAACATGCCGAAGACCAATATGGATTTTTTCATAAAAGTAAAATTAAGGCATTGATAATAAAATATTTTCAATCAGCAGGCGCGGATTTATGTTCTTATCAAGCAAATCCTGCGCCTCCACGATTTTTTTTTCAATTTCTAAAATTTTATTGACTGGCCATCTGCTATTTTCTGTTTCTTGATAAAAATTATTTCTTAATTGCACCCGCCAGATTCCCAAAATTGACTGTAATTTTTCGCGGGTGGCGATGTGGTCTTTTTTATCGCCCAGCAATTCTTCAGTCAAAGCTGATTTTTCAAAAAAGCTTTTTCCGGCCAGTGAATCAAATCTCTCTTGCTCTTTTTTAAGCCATTCTGACACAGCCCGCTCTTCCACCGGCAGAAAATGTATCAGCTGGCATCGCGAAACTATTGTGGCCGGAAGCCTGTCCTCGTCTTTAGTTATTAAAAATAAGACTGTTTTTCCTGCAGGCTCTTCCAAAGTTTTTAATAAGGCATTGGCAGCTTCAGAATTCAACTTTTCAGCTTCATCTATAATCGCGACTTTGTACCCGTTGTAAAAAGCGCCTCTTGACAGCTGTACCCGCAAATCGCGGATTTGCTTTACTGAAATGTCTTTTTTGGTTTTGTCAGCCTTTTCGTCAAATTCCTGCTGGACTAAGAAAAAATCAGGGTGCATCGCCAGCTTTTCCCTCCCTGTCTGCAGAATTTCCGCTGACAATGCTTCGGCAACTGTTTTTTTGCCTACTTCTGAAGGGCCGACAAAACAGTAAGCATGGCTCAACCGGCCATTTTTAATAACCTTGGCAAAAAAATCAATAATTTTTCCATGCCCTGCAATAGCATCCATAGATAATATAATAGCACAAAAAACCGCTCTGGGCAAATCAGTTTAAGAGCAGGGTAAACGTCTCTCTGGCTGACTTTTCCCAGCTGAATTTTTTTACTCTTTCTAAGCCGGCAAGTATCTTTTCTTCCCGCAGACGCGAATCTGTAAGCAATAATTCCATTCCTTCGGCAATACACCGGCTATCAGACGGATCAACATACCAGCCGGCTTCGCCCCCGACTTCCTCCAAACTTGTTCCGCGCGAAGCAACCACTGGAACTCCGGCTGCCAATGCTTCCAAAACCGGCATTCCAAAACCTTCATACCAAGACGGAAAAACTAAAACCTCTGCCTGCGATAAAAGCGCCGGAAGGTCATGCTCATTAACCCAGCCCGGGCAGATAATATCCTCGCTATAATCGCTTTTATCAATTTCCACCTTAACTCTTTCATAGCCTTGTCCCGGCATGCCTGCCAGCAACAATTTTAATCCGCTTATTTCAGGCCGCAGGCAGTTAAAAGCAGAGATAATGCCAATAGTATTTTTTTTCTCTTCCAACCTGCCAATGGCAATGGCATACGGCTTGTCAACCGCGTACTTGTGCAATATTGGCTTAACGTTTGATTCATCAAAATGCTGGTATAAATCAGCATAGCAACCATGCCTTATCACAGCAATTTTATGTTCATGCCTGCTGCCGAATGTTTTAATAAGCTCCTGCCTCACAAATTCCGTTGGAACAATTATTTTGTATAATTTTTTTAAAGCTGTCTTAGCGCTCCAAATCGTATACCAGCGCTCAAATCTGCTGTAGCAGGAAGGAAATTTCAAAGCCGCAATATCATGCACTGTCATAATTGTCTTTTTTGGACGGCACAAAGGAAAAACATGCGCTGGAATGAAAAGAATGTCAGGCGGATAAACCAGCATTTCCAAGCTCATTCGCAATTGCGTCCATAATTTCTTCACTGGCCAAAACAGCACTTTTTCTTCCCAATTTTCCGGCAATTCTGCCAAAGCCCCGCGCAATGGCTTATCAGTATATAAAACAACCCGTATGTCATCGGGTGTAATCTTTTTCATTTCCTGAATTAGATGGAAAGCATACCAGCCCACGCCGGTTTTCTGCTCTTGATTGGCGCGGGAAGCGTCAATGCCAATAATCATAATTCTATTTAGTCGCTAAAATTGACCTCTTATAAGCTTCTAGATTTTCTAGAGCAATGCCAGTGCCTTTAACCACGCAGAACATCGGCTCGTCAGCAACATAGCATGGCACGCCAGTAGCCTGAGCGAACAGTTCATCAAGATTGCGAAGCTGGGATGAACCGCCGGACATTACAATCCCCTTATCCATCACATCAGCTGACAATTCAGGCGGTGTTTTCTGCAAGACTTCTTTAATCACCTCTATTAATTCATGCAAATCATTCTGCAATGCTTCAGTAGTGTCGTCAGAAGTAACAGTTATTGTGCGCGGAAGGCCGGAAATCACATCTCTTCCTTTTATCTCCGCGGACAACGGCTTGTCCATGAACATTGCCGAGCCGATTTTTATTTTTAATTCTTCTGCGCTGCGCTCGCCAATTGCCAAGCCGTACTGCCGGCGGATATATTCTGAAATTGAAGAATCAAATCTGTTTCCCCCAATGCGGACAGAACCCCAGGAAACAATTCCGCCCAAGGAAATCACTGCCATTTCAGCTGTGCCTCCGCCCACATCAACAATCATATGCCCAGAAGCGCTGCCGATCGGTATGTCGGCGCCAATTGCAGCCACAATCGGCTCTTTGATAATGTATGCCGCGCGCGCTCCGGCGGCCATTGTCGCGTCAATCACAGCCCTTCTTTCAGTTGAAGTAATGCCTGCTGGCACTGCCACCATGACCTCTGGACGAAACAAACGGACGCCGCCCAGGGCTTTATTGATAAAATATCTTAACATGGCTTCAGTGGTGTGGTAATTGGCAATCACGCCTTCCTTCAAAGGCCTTTCTGCGACAATATTATCAGGCGTTCTGCCTATCATATCCCTGGCTTCAATTCCCACAGCCAAAACTTTCCCGTCTTCTTTGGAAATAGCAACAACTGACGGTTCATTAACAACTACTCCGCGCTTTGGCACATGCACGAGTATATTGGTTGTTCCCAAATCAATTGCAACTTTCTTGATAAGCATAATATTATAATTTTATCTCAAACACTTTATCTATTCTTAAATCCCCAGTATATCTGTAAACTCCATTTATATTTTTACCAAAATCCAGAGTTAAAGTCAATCCACTGGCAATTGTTCCAAGCTGTTTTTGGACCAGCAAGTTATAACTGTTGTTTCTGATTTGTTCGCTGATTTCTGCCGGCAATAAATAACTGAAACGCAGTATCCCTGTTTTTCCCGGCTCAATGGCAATAAAGGCTCCGAACCATTTTTTGCCAAGCTCTTCGCCTTGGTCAACTTTTTCTGCAGATATTAATTCGCTTCCCACAGGTACAAATACACGTGCATAAGTACGATAGCGTGTAGTGCGCCAATCAAATTTGCCCTTATGTTCATAAACCATTTCAGCTGTTGCTAAATATCTGCCGCCAGCTTGTGGCTGCAAACTGTAATTCAAAGTCCGGGCTATGGCGTAGTCGGTTTTCAGAGCTGCTAAATTGGCGTCAACCCATAAAAGATAATCGCCATCAACATTCGCAACTCGCCCGTCCCACCCGCGTTTTTCTATTTCTTCCCGCAGTTCTTTATCCAATGAATAAGCCATGAGCTGTTTTTCTTTACCCATTTTTTCCGCTAAGGCAAAATAATCAGCAAATTTAAAAAATAAATTGTCTTTAAGATGCGCCAACAGCGCCAGCATGAACGGCCTGATAATCTGCTTGCGCTCTTCCCGGACAAGCCCCTTGTCATCATAGCCGTATTCAACTTCATATTCTAATTTTTCCGTGACATTGTCAGCGGAAAAATCAATTCCCTGTATATTAAACGGCCCGGTGATTTTCATCAATTCTTCCAAAACTGTTGGTGTAAAAGCAATGATAGTTTCTATTTGTTCAGCTGACGCTCCGCCCTCGCCTTTGTA
>CAZHEJ010000027.1:0-4834 GCA_964531615.1 uncultured Gammaproteobacteria bacterium
AGGAGAAGAAGTTCAAGAAGAGCTAAAAGGCCTGGAAATACAGTTAAAAGGAGAAATGGGCGGAGGAATTATTGGTGCGATTGCCCGTTCTGGAAAAATATTAGAAAAGCAAGTGAAAAAAACAGAAAGACAAGCAACAACGCGCCGGGAAATTCTTTTAAAGACGACTGGTTCTGAAGCAGGCGGCAGAATCTTTAAAGGAGTTTTAACTATTGGGATGGGCACCAAGGGTTTGTTTGGAACAGGTTTGTTTGGCGACAAGCTTTCTTTTGATGAACATGGAAGACCGTTAGAAGCGCAAGACCGCGTAGAACGCGGCTGGCTCCAGACAGAGGAAATGCGCAGCCGGGCCAAGGACACTGAATTTGAAACAAAAGGCCAATTGGAGAGGTTAAGCATACCGCGCTATAAGTTGGATATTAGAGAAGGTCTAGTGTTTCAGTTTAAAAAAGGCTCTATGATGGAGCAGATACAACAGCACAAAGTAAAAGCCGAGGGTTTTGATGCCGGCATAAAATTGTTAGAAATGGATGTAAGGATGCAAATGATAGACGACACCAAAAAAATGATAAAAACGATTAGTGACAATCCATCCTTAAAAAAATTAACAGGTGAAATGGATGAATTGGGCAAAAATATTACCTCTTTAGATACGCAAATTGGCGATCTGGAAGCAGTTGAAGCTGCAAAAAAGAGGGCAGACAGCATAAAAGATCAAGAGTCGCCAGAGTATGAAAAAGCAAAAAAAGTTTTAACAGAGAATTTAAAAACAGTGAAGGATAAGCATGGGATTGAAGAAAAAGATGTGGAAGACAAATTAAAACAAGCGCTGTCAGAAAAACAAGAGAAGAATAAAAAATCCGGCGAGTTGCAAAGAGAGTATGCTGTGGAATTTGAAGGACAATTAAAAGAAACAGTAGCAAAGAAAATGCCAATGTGGGAAACTGCCCGGCTTCAAGCAGAGAAAGAGCATACTGATTTGTTCTTTAAAGGAAAAAATAAGGATTTGCTTTCCAATGCCGCGCAGAAGCATATTTGGGACCAGATGGGAATTGAAACCCCGAATGACGCGCAATTGGAGATTATAGAGACATTAACAAAACAATTCCAGCCCATGAATTACGAAGCCGCAGTAAGAAATGCAGGATCGCATATGGATAGTATCGCAAGAAAGCGCAAGAGCGGCGAAGAAGTAACTTTTGAAGACACAGCTATAGCAGTTGCTTTGATGGCAAAATTAGAGACTGGCAAGTGGATAGATGACGCCATTATTCCTATACGTAAAACATTTACAGAAGGGTTTGGACAAGAAGGAGGGGTATTGTTAAAGTCAGTTCAAAGCAGAAGAAGTGGCGGAGGGGGCGGTAGAGGAGGTGTTTCAATAGATTCAATGGATTTGGCAGGGGTGTTGACTAGCATAGCGGGCGACCAAGCAAGAAAGTTAATTAATGATCTAAAAAGCACTGGCGATAGTAATATATTAGTTCAAATAGAACAATTAATTGATAAAGAACGGGATAAAATTGGTGGAATAGATACAAACGTACTTAGAAATGCCGGATTGGCCGCAGCAGACAGACAAAACATTGCAAAAAAAATTAAAGATATGTTGGGCAATATGGGGCCAGATGATTTGGAAGAAATTCTTAAATTTTTATAAATTGATTTAATACTATGAGTAGTGAATTTAATTCACAAGGAGTAGCCAAGGGAGAAGCTCTCCAGAAAGAATTGAGAAAAAATATTTCATTTGAGAATGTGGCAGACAAAGAAAAAGAAAGTTTGTTTGCTAAATTTTCTGCACAAGAAAAAAGAGAGCTGGAGTGGTATGATGACACCTGTAGTTTGGAAAAAATTAATGATACTGAACTTTTTTATGCCACTGGCTATGACCCGCGTTTTATCAATATTCATCATAAAGTCCGTGAATTGTTAGAGGCGGATTATGAATTGGGGAAAGACAGAAAGGTCAGAAAACTGGGCCAGAGGCGCATTTTAGAATCTCTCAAGAGCGGCGCAGACGGCAAAAAAGATGGAATTAGAGTTAATGAAATTGACAGTAGCGGAGAATTGACCGGCGTACAAGTTGATTTATATAATTATGTGCATTTGAAAAAGATTAAAGAATTTTATCTGTTGCTTGATCCGGGTGACAGGGGACTGCCAGGAAATCCCTCAACCTTGGAGGAGTTGGAGAAGAAGTTTTACCAAAGCGACCCAATTGAGATGAAATTTCGCCTCCGCAACCGCAATGGAGAGATATTGAAAGATAACGAAAATAAAGAGAAAATGGTTACAATTAAAGATTTACGAACCCATATTGCCAAACCTACTGTTACACAGGAAGAATTTGATTATTATTACAAGTCAATAAAAGAAAGCCAGACTTCTTTGCAATATTTAAGCACGTTGCGCGATATTTCAATTAGCGGGCATCATGCTGAAAACTCCGGGCACGCCCAATTGGGAGAAGGAGTGAACGGAGAATTACTGTATCTGCCAGTATCTGCCAAAATGGCGGCTGATTATACCCGCGGTGATGTTGCCAAGACAAGTCCCAGACATAGGGCTGGCGGACATCCGCATGAAATTGGATTTTATGAAGAAAATACCGCCGCGTGTGTCAAGTTGGAAGCAGCAGCCATGCGCCTGTGGCGCGGGGAAATAACCGACTATCAGACACACAGGGAAACCTTCAACCGCACTTTGCTGAATTCAATGGGTTTGGGTTCAGGTGAAGAGCCATTGGTGGATAAAAAAGAGACAAAAATGTGGTTTGGAAAGCGCAAATTGCCGGATGGGAAAGAAAAAAGAATGAAAATTTATGATGCAATGCATTATCATTATGATACTTTGCTAAAAGAAAAACGCGGTTATGCTTTGACTGACCAGGAGGCGGGAGACAAACTGGTTACTGATGTTTTGGCTGTTTGCTTTGCAGTGAATCCGCGCGATTTTTTAATGACTTTTGGCAAGGCGAGTGGTTTTTATGACCCACGCGATATTACTTCCAGCCAAATGTTAAAAAAAGAGGATGAAAAAGGCAAACCAATATTAGTATTTTATGCTAAATATCCGAATGACATAAAAAAAGAAAATGACGTGGCTGTTGTGGAAAAAAAGCAAACATTCAAAACAGCTGACTCTACGAATTATGGAGAAATTGAAATTCACGGGTTTACGGCTTTGGCTAAATATTTTCAGTGGCGAGTTAAATTGGGAGATGTGCCGGGAATTGATAAAGAAACCACGTTGGATTTGGATTTTGTAGATAAATTGAGTGAAAAAAGAGACAAGAGGAAACTTGAGATGGAGTAATAATGTTTAAAAATATGATTCCGTTTTTTAATGCAACAGACAATTTGGCGCTTTACTTGGCTTCAGATGTCAAGGACAGCAAAGAAAGGGAAAGATTAATTAACAGGCTGGCTTCTTTGGACCCCAATGCCGTAAGATACATAGCATGTTTGCTTGAATTTTCTGGTAAAACTGAAAGCGCAGTTGAATTAGCCAGCGTTAAAGCTAAAATGACCCATATTACCAGTTCCTTAGACAGGCTGATTTCTTTGGTTGAAAATGCGGATGATTCATTGGCGCCGTTTACAGAAGAAGAAATAGGAATGGAATTAAAAAGTTTGGAAATTCTGGGGAATGAAAGTATACTGCGCCGTTGCTTATACACCGGATATTGTATTTTTGACGGCACTGCACCTGGCCTGGCTTTGCGTTTAGTGGAACAGTTGGAATTGTTGGCTAATAACAATTTGTTATTTCTCGGATTGCCGGAAGAAGATGTTTTATTTTATCGGAAACTATATGTTATTACAGTTTTAATTTATAGCCACATCATGTCAGCCGACCGTTTGCAGGTTTTACTCGGCACCTCGCTTTGCATTCTATCGTTGGCAATGAATTTAGAGCTGACCACAGCGCTCGGCAATCATATAAGAGCGGATAAACTCGTAATAAAAAGAGAAAATTCAAGTTTAGATTTGGCCACTGCCTTGTCTCTGAATGAGGCGGAGATAGGAAATAACAAAATGAAAAAGCCAATGATAGTAAAAGAATGGATTGATAAGATAAGACAATATGTAAACAGAGATGCAAATCTGGATGATGTTTCCAAATGGCTGGAAAATGATGAGGATGTAATGAGCAATAATGAATACCTCCGTTCTTTTATTTACCGTTGCGTTTGGATGTATGTGGCTTTGGTGTCAGGTTATTTTATTCTTGAAAACTATGGGGAAAAAGATTTTGAAAAAAAGATAAAAGAGGAAGAAGAGCTTAAAAAAACAGAGGTAAGCGTTGCTAAAACAGATGGGCGTACTTTCGCTGATTTTTTGAAAGAACACCAAAAAGATTTTGCCTGGTGGATTAAACAGTCGGAGACATCATCACGTCTGCTGGCTTGGCTGGAGAATTTTGGTGATAAAAAGTCGGCAGTTGAAAAATTAAATGCCGTTTTGAAGGAAAACTTACCGCGCATCGGAGATAATTTGGAAAATGTTTTTGCCGTAATCTTTCTAAATAAGTTAATTCAACAACATGGTTATAATGAAGGAATAGACTTGGTGTACTTTAATGAACAGACCGGGCAGTTTCAATGGGCAGAATAATTTATATGGCCGACAATCAGCTTACAATTCTCGTAAAAAAATCCGACGGCAGCCAGGTCAGAATGACGATGGAGGAGTTTCGGCGTTATCAAGAAAACATTAAAACATCAAAACATGAAAGCAAGCCAGAATTAAAAGTTGTGCAGAAGTCAAAAGCGGTTTTGCCAGCGCAAAAACCAGCTGTTGATATAAACAAGTATATTAGAAATGCGAAG
>CAZHEJ010000027.1:4844-10025 GCA_964531615.1 uncultured Gammaproteobacteria bacterium
GCTTACAATTCTCGTAAAAAAATCCGACGGCAGCCAGGTCAGAATGACGATGGACGAGTTTAAGATATACCAGAAGGAACGGGGAACGAGGAACGGGGAACGAGGAAAAGACAACAAGCCACAAGCTATAAGCTATAAGCCACAAGAACAGGAGGTAAGAGATAAGAGTTTGCCGATAAAAAAGCCAGTGGCTGATATAAGTAAATACATTAGAAATGCGAAGGCGATTGAAGAAGCCAAGAAAACAGCAGAAGCCAAGCCCAAACAATGGACAGAAGCTGACTACAAATCGCTTTTAGAGGAAGAGAGCGCGGAAATGAAAAAATATGAGACCTTGCCGTCTCTGCCACCAAAACCGGATGATAAAATTGCAAAAATACTTTCAGAGCTGAATTGGAATTTGACTCCAGAAATGAGCGCGCGCTTGTATTCTCTTATTTTATCGCGCTTAAAAGACATCCGGACCGACGAGCAGGTGAAAGAATATGCTTCGCGCGTGGTCAGGCTGGGAGGGCTGGGATTGACTGACCAGCAGGTTGAGGCATTGATTTCAACAATCAAGAAAAATATTTCAGCACAACCTGCAATTAAACCGGCTGTAAAGCCAGAAGCGAAAATTCCAGAGAGAGCGGTGGAAGAGAAAACTGAAAAAAATATAATCAATTTTGACAATCAGGCAGAAGCCAAGCCGATAATTAAAGACATCAAACCGCCGGTTGTTGAAAAAAAGAGTTTAGGCCCAATTGATGAATTCCAGCTGTTCACATTGGTTGATTTCCGCCGGTTGTCATCAAATCCTGTAGAAGCAGTAAAAATTATAAAAGAAAAACTGCAGGCTTTAAAAAATGAGTCGTATATTTTATACCAGCAGGCAATTAATGCCTGGCTGTCCAGCCCGCTGTACAAGCAGTACCAATCAGCCATAATTGAAAGCCTGAACAAAAAACAGAAGATTGAAAATTATTTTTTGCCTGGCGGAAAGGACAAAATGCAATTTAAAGAATTTAAGGCGATAGCAAAATTAAATAGTAGTTTTTAATTGTCATTCCGATGCAACAATTCGTTGTCCCACAATTTATTGACGTGGAAGACAAGATTTTCGGGCCGATTACCACCCGGCAGTTCTTGATTTTGCTGGTGGCGGGACTGATAATTTTTATTGCTTACAAATTCGCTGATTTTGCCTTGTTTATAACCGCTTTAGCTTTATTCGGCGGTTTGTCATTAGTGCTGGCGTTTGTAAAAGTCAATGGACAGACTTTCCATTATTTTATATTGAACATAGTTCAAACCAAGATAAAGCCGTCCTTGCGCATCTGGCGCAAGAGCTACAGCAATAGCGAGCTGGATTATCTGCGCAAACTTGAGCCATTCCAGCCAGAAGCACGGCCTTTGGCAAAAGAAGTAAAATCCAGCCACATCAGAGATTTATCATTATTAGTCAATACAGGAGGTTTTTACAAGCCAGAGGATGAGTTTTAAGGATTTAAAGTATTTGTTTTTTTGTGGTACAATCTTAATTGTCATCCCTGCGAAAGCAGGGATCCAGTGGCTACTGTTTCTGGATTCCCGCCTTCGCGGGAATGACATCTGAAATTATGGCTGAGAAAAAAGAAATGCAGAAAAAAGAAAGCAAGAAGCCGTCAACGCAGGCCCATTTGCCCATTGCTGAAATAAAAGACGGAATAGTAGTTTTGAAAGACGGCACTTTGCGTTCAGTTCTGATGGTTTCCAGCATTAATTTTGCTTTGAAATCAGAAGACGAGCAGAACGCGCTGGTATCTTCTTACGTGAGCTTTTTGAATTCAATTGATTTTCCTTTGCAGATAATAATGCAGTCGCGCCGTTTGCAGATCAAGCCGTATCTGGAAAAGCTTGCCAAGCTGGAAAAAGAGCAGACTAATGAATTACTGCAGGCGCAGGCGGCTGATTACCGCGCCTTTATTGAGGAATTTGTTGAAATCGGGCAGATTATGACCAAGCGCTTTTACGTGGTTGTCCCTTACGACCCTTTGTCCAACAAGCAGAAGAGTTTTTGGGCGCGCATCAAAGAAGTGGTAAAGCCGGCGCTGGTAATGCGCCTTAAAGATGAGAGATTCCAAAAGCGCAAGGCAGATTTGGAAATGCGCGTTAGGCAGGTGGTCGGGGGTTTGGAAAGCATGGGCTTGCAAGTTGTTCCGCTTAATACGCAGGCGCTGATTGAATTATATTATGCCACTTATAACCCGGATATCGCTTTTAGCGAACAGCTCGGCAAGATAGAAGAAATGCAGGTTGAGGGCGTTTAAAAAAAGATGTCATTCCTGCCCCGTATCAAGTACGGGATAAACATCCAGCAGGAATCCAGAAAATAAAATATAAGATTCCCGCCTTCGCGGGAATGACAAGAAGAATATGGCTTTTAAACCAGTACAAAATATAAGAAGCTCTTCTCTGAAAGAAATGGAAAAAGCGAAAGAGTCAGAGGCGAAAAAGAAACAGCAGGAAGAATTGATAAGTTTGGAAGAAGAAAAAATCTACCGCAAGGGCACTGTGGCTATCAGGGATCTGATTTCTCCGTCAGCTTTCCATATTGAAAGCAGTTTTATCCAGCTTGGCGAGGTTTTTTTGCGCACGATTTTTGCCATTTCTTATCCGCGCTATATTTCCATCGGCTGGAGCACGCCGATTTTAAACCTTAATGTCGCCATGGATGTCGGCATGTTTTTTTACCCCGTCCGTTCTGACATTATTTTAAAGCAATTAAAAAAGAAAGTGGGCGCTTTGGAAGCGCAGATTACTTCTGACGCTGAAAAGGGCGCTCCGCGAGACCCGATCCGCGAGACAGCCCTGCGCGATATTGAACAATTGCGCGATGATTTGACGCAGGGGGTGGAGCATTTTTTCCAATTCGCTTTTTATGCAACGATTTATGCCAAAAGTTTAGAAGAGCTTAACCGCACTACCGAGGATGTGGAGAATATTTTCGGCGCTAAGCTGATTTACAGCAAGCATGTCTTGTACCAGGCCGAGCAGGGCTTTAATTCCACCCTGCCTCTGGGCATTGATGATTTAATGATTTCTTTTAACATGAATTCTTCGCCGATAGCGGCTTCTTTTCCGTTTATTTCTTCTGAATTGACCAGCGATGACGGCATTTTGTACGGCATAAACCGGCACAACAACAGTTTGATAATTTTTGACCGTTTTTCCCTGCAGAATGCGAATATGGTGGTGTTTGCCACTTCCGGCGCCGGCAAATCATATGCCGTCAAGCTGGAAGTTTTGCGCAGTTTGATGATGGGCGTGGATATAATCATAATTGATCCGGAAATGGAATATTTGCATTTATGCGAGGCTGTGGGCGGAACTTATGTCAATATCTCGCTGGCTTCAGAGAGCAAGGTCAATCCATTTGATCTGCCGAGGCCGGTCGGCCAGCAGGTGTCAACTGAAGATATTATCCGCAGCGCCATCATCACTCTAAAAGGCTTGATCAGAACCATGTTTGGTTCGTTGAATGTTGAAGAAGATTCAATTGTTGACCGCGCGCTCAAAGAAACCTACGCTAAAAAAGATATTACGCCGGACAGCGATTTGAGCAATATTGAACCCCCGATAATGCAGGATTTGCTGGAAGTTTTTGAAGGCATGGAGGGTGCGGAAAAATTAGTGGTGCGCTTGAAGAAATTTACCGAGGGCACTTTTTCCGGCTTATTCAATGTGCCGACTAACGTCAACATGAGCAACCAGCTGGTGATATTTTCAGTGCGCGATTTGGAAGATGAATTAAGGCCCATGGCGATTTACAATCTGGTAAATTATGTCTGGAATATTGTCAGGAGCGAGAGGAAGAAGCGCATGCTGATGATTGACGAGGCCTGGTGGCTGATGACCCATGAAGATTCGGCCAAATTCATTTATGCCTTGGTCAAGCGTTGCCGAAAATATTACCTCGGCGTGACAACTATTACGCAGGATGTTAATGATTTCCTGCGCTCGCAGTACGGGCAGTCAATTGTAAACAATTCAGCATTGCAATTGCTGCTGCGCCAATCGCCGGCAGCGGTTGATCTGGTCCAGAAAACCTTTATGCTTACCGAGGGGGAAAAGTACTTATTGTTGGAAAGCGCTGTCGGCGAAGGCATTTTCTTTGCCGGGCTGAAGCACGCGGCCATCCGCGTTGTCGCTTCCTACACCGAAGATCAGCTGGTTACATCTGACCCGCGCCAGCTGATGGAAATAGAAAAGGCCAAAAAAGAATTTGAACAGCAGATGCTGGAGGTAAAAAAACCATAATATTGTCATTATGCTTACTTTCCGCCAACGGATTTTTATAATAATCAGCGCGGTGATCAGTGTGATTCTGGTTTCCCTGCTTTTATATCTTTTTGTTTTTAATAAAAACAGCGGAACAGGCCAGACCGCAGGCGAAAAAGCCGAGCAGTTTGTGAATTCAGGAAAAGAAAATAGCACGGCTGAATCAGCAGAAGTACCCGGCGCTTCAAAACCGGCGCCAACAGCAGAACCATTTTCACAGGAAGTTTACGCCAAGCAGGTAGCCAGGATTTTTGTAGAAAGGTTTGCCAGCTTTTCTAATCAGAATAATAACCAGCATCTTGCTGATGTCTTGCCGCTGGCGACTGATAGCATGGCTGAATGGCTGCAGACGCGCAGTTTGAAGGAAAGCAGTGAATTTGAAGGCCTGACCACTGTGGTTGTTGCCAGCGAAGTTGCCAAAATTACCGGCCAATCAGCCACTGTCCGCATTGAAGCGCAGCAGACTTCTGAAAAAGGCTCTGAACTGAAAATATTGCAGAAGAGCGGACGGGTGGAATTGCTGAAAATGGGCGATGATTGGAAAGTAGATGGATTTTATTGGGACAAATAATACATACGAACTACGAAAAAATACGAAATTACGAAACGCAAAAATAATTACTGCGATTAAAGACTATTTATTTCCAGTTTTTTGTTTGGGATGCGGGAAAGAGGGAGTCTGGGTCTGCGGAGAATGTTTTAAGCAAATAGACCCCAATGGGGTCTTTTCTTGTAAGAACGGGCATTTGGACAGCATTCAATCAGTCACTGCCTACGAGGAAGAAGGGCTGATTGGCAAAATCATACGGGGTTTTAAATATAATTATGCGGAAGAATTAAAATCAGTGATAGAGAAAATCATCAGAATTTTTTTACTGTCCC
>CAZHEJ010000028.1:0-9496 GCA_964531615.1 uncultured Gammaproteobacteria bacterium
GAAGAAGCGGAGTTTATTGCCGGACGGATTAAAGAGTTGATTGATGAAGCCGTGCCAATTGATGAAATCAGCGTGCTTTTCCGGGCGGCGCATCATTCACAAATGCTGGAAATGGAGCTGATGAAGCGCGGGATTGCTTATGATTACCGCGGAGGCGCGCGTTTTTTTGAGCGCGCGCATATCAAGGATGTTTTGGCGTATTTGCGCATTATCAATAATCCTGAAGATACGGTTGCGTGGAGGCGGGTGTTGAACATGCAGATTGGAATCGGGCCGGGGACGGCGGAGAAAATAATTGAAGAAATTAGGAAATTTAGAAATTTAGAAATTATGACAGATATCGGCGCGCAATTGCCAGCCAAAGCGCAATTAGGCTGGAGCGATTTTTTGCAGATTTATAATGAGATGAAAAAAATTGAAAATAAAAATCCAGCCGGATTAATCAATGCTGTTATTGATTCAAAATATTCTGAATATTTGGAAAATGAATATCCAGATTATCGCGAGCGAATGCAGGATATTGAACAATTATCTGTGTTTGCAAAAAGTCAAAATGATTTAAACCAGTTTTTGGCTGAGGCCACGTTGCAGGAATCGTTTCGGCGCGTGGATAATGTAGAGACGAGGCATGCCTCGTCTCTACCGAATGACGAAAAAATCATTCTCTCCACCATCCACCAGGCAAAAGGGCTGGAATGGGAAGCGGTTTTTGTGATTAATCTTGCCGAAGGCCAGTTTCCAAACAGTTTGGCAATGCGCGAGCAGGGCGGATTGGAGGAAGAAAGGCGGTTGTTTTATGTGGCAGTCACGCGCGCTAAAAAACATCTTCATTTAAGCTATCCTCTTTCAACTATTTCAAATTCTCTGCAAGGGCCGTCAATGTTTTTGGAGGAGATTGATTCAGACTTGGTTCAGGGGAGTTTGTTCAATAGCGGGAATTCGTTTAATGAAGATAAAATAAGTTTTTTGAGGGATGTTGATGAATTGTAAAACTTGACAAAACCTTGGAAATCTGATATAATACTACAAATTACTATAATCTTAAAAATATGAAATTTGACGGAATTTTTGAAAAAACCGTGCTAATAGTCAAGCCGGACGGGGTCCAGAGGGGATTGATTGGCGAGGTTGTCAAGCGCCTGGAGATGAAGGGTCTGAAAATCGTGGGGTTGAAAATGATGCAGCTTGACGAGGCAAGACTGCGCGAGCATTATGCGCATCACGTGAGCAAGCCGTTTTATGCAGGCTTGGAAAAATTTATGAAATCAAGCCCTGTGGTCGTCATCTGCGCTGAAGGCAAGGGCGCGGTGGAAGCAGTGAGATTGATTGCCGGTTTTACTGACGCTGGCAAGGCAGACGGCGGAACGATCCGCGGCGATTTGGCAATGGGAATGTGCAATGTGGCGCATTGCTCTGATTCAATTGAAACAGCAAAAAAAGAAGTCGCGAGATTTTTTGAGAGAAATGAGATTTTTAATTATGACAAAACAGAATACCTCCATGTTTATATGGAGGATGAACGGATTAATTAAAATTATATGAAAGATGAATATAATAAAGATAAGGAATTTCGGCCAAAAGACCAATTGACCGGGCAAATCAAAGAAGCTTACCAAAATGCGAATAGGGCGATTAAGGATTTTGAAACACAAAGAGAGCAATGGCTAAATCAAGCCCATCAGGCTGAAAAAGAAGGAAACAATGCAATAAAAGAAGAGCTTTTAAAGAAAGCAACACATTGCGATATTGCAATAAATGCAATCGGATATTCAATGCAAGAGAATTTTGGTTTGTTAAACATGGAAGAAAAAGGCCAAGATAAACAAGATAAAAAATAAGAGAGCTGAAAAGAACTTGACAGGCATTTTTATTCTGGGTTATAATACCCTTGATCCCAAAGTACTATTGCAGTACTAATCATATCCGACAACATTATCCACATGGGATGCTTACATTGTCCAGACCCGTGGGTCGGGATTGCGGCAACCCACCTGTAAATCAGGGATATGTGGAGTACTGTTTTTCAGGTGCTGAGGGATCATAAAAAACCCCGTTTAGACGGAGTTTTTTGTATTAAACTTGCTTTTTTTTGATTTTTTGCTATACTTGCTTTGATTTGATTGGTATGACAGAGCGAGGGGCAATTAGCTCAGATGGTTAGAGCGCTACATTGACATTGTAGAGGCCAGAGGTTCAATTCCTCTATTGCCCACCAAAATCTGAATTTTAAGCGCGCGTAGCTCAGTTGGTTAGAGCGCGTCACTGATAATGACGAGGTCCCTGGTTCAATTCCAGGCGCGCGCACAAACCCTGCCAATTAACTGTTAAAGCATATGAAAAACGAAGAGGAAAACCAGCCTGAAGCGATAGGCACAAAAGAAAAGAGCCTTATCCATAATGCCAGCTTGTTTATTTTAGATTTAGTGAAATTGGCTATCATAGCCGGCATAACCATCGGCTTGGTAAGGTATTTTTTGTTCAAGCCTTTTTATGTAAGCGGACAGTCAATGGAGCCGAATTTTTTAGAAAAAGATTATTTGATAATTGACGAGATTACTTACCGCTTTCGGGAGCCACAGCGCGGAGAAGTGATAGTTTTTAAATCACCTTTGAGCAATGGCGACTATTATTTAAAAAGAATTGTGGGCTTGCCGGGCGAACGGGTAAAAATAGATGATAATAAAGTAGTAATTTACAACAGCGACCACCCGCAAGGAATGCTGATTGATGAAATTTATATTGCTGAAAAAACACAGGGTTCTCTGATGATTATTTTGGACAGCGACGAATATTTTGTAATGGGCGACAACCGCAATTCCAGCTATGATTCCCGCAGATTCGGGGCGATTAAGCGCAATTCAATTACCGGCCGGGCATGGGTGCGCGGCTGGCCGATAAACAGAATAAATAAATTTGAAAATCCAAGCTATAATTTTTAATCTATGCCTGTGAAAAAGAAAGCCGGGAATAAAAAAAATGCTTCCAAGAAGAAAAATCTGCCGAAGAAGAAAAAAACAGCAAAAAAAGAAGCCAAGCCGGCGCGGGCCGATGAAGACAAATTTGCAATGTCAGCAAGCAGGGGCGGGAAAAATCTGGTTTTGCTGAGGGGTATGAAGGATGTTTTGCCGAAAGATGAATTTTTCTGGAAAAAAATTTATCAGACCGCCGAGCAGATCAGCACTGCCTATGGATTTGGCTTGGTCAGTACTCCTATTTTAGAAGAAGCTTCGCTTTTTATCCGTTCGCTTGGCCGCGGCACAGACGTCGTAGATAAAGAAATGTATGTTTTTGAAGATCAGGACGGGGAAAGAATCTGTTTGCGCCCTGAAGCCACAGCTTCTTGCGCCCGCGCTTATATCCTTCACGGCTTGCAGGCCCAGCCCCAGCCAATAAAGTTTTGGTATTATGGCCCCATGTTCCGGCACAACCGCCCGCAGGCAGGCAGGTACCGCCAGTTCCACCAGTTCGGGTGCGAAACATTCGGCGTGCATGATCCGGTGATTGATGCAGAGCTGATATCAGTGGCTTATCATTTTTTGGCGGATTTGGGAATTAAGAATAATGTCCATATCAACAGCCTCGGCACTGCGGAAGACAGGCAGAATTATATTATTGAGCTGGTAGGTTATTTGCGCGCTAAGAGGGGCTATTTATGCGAAGACTGCAAAAAGAGAATTGTAAAAAATCCTCTGCGCGTTATGGACTGCAAAAACGAGGATTGCAAGCAGGTTTTAACAGAAGCGCCGCAGATTGTTGACTGGCTAAGCGAGGCCTCAAAATCTTATTTTATGAAAGTTTTGGAATATTTAGATGAATTGGACGTGCCTTATGTTTTACAGCCGACTCTGGTGCGCGGATTGGATTATTATTCAGACACTGTTTTTGAATTATACCAAGAAGAGGCCGAGGGATCGCAGAGCGCGCTTGGCGGGGGCGGGCGCTATGACCAGCTAGTTGAACAGCTCGGCGGAAGGCCTACCCCAGCCGCAGGATTTGCCATTGGATTGGAAAGAGTTATTTCAGTTTTGCGCCGGCATGCAGACGAGGGTAAATTAAAAATTAAAGAAGAAACCCCTAAAATATATTTTGCCCAGCTCGGCGAGCAGGCCAGAAGGCGGACGTTGTCGCTGATAGAACAGCTGCGCAAAAACGGAATCATTGTGCACCATCATCTAGGCAAGACTTCCTTGAAAGCGCAGATGGAAATGGCTGACAAATTCAAGGTTGCTCACAGCCTGATTTTGGGGCAGAAGGAAGTGCAGGATGGGACAGTAATCATTCGCGACATGGAGTCAGGAATACAGGAAATAGTTGACCAAAAAAAGCTGCGCGCCGCTTTGGAAAAAAAGCTCAATTCCTGAATTGACTTTTGCGTTTTTTTATAGTATTATTTATTTGTTAATTATTAATTTTACCGGGAGGTGAAATTGTGTCAGAGGTTAAAAGAAAAAAAGGGGAATCATTCGACGCTTTTATGCGCCGGGTGAAAAAGCGCTGGCAGCAGTCAGGCAGAATACTTCAGGCCAAAAAAGTGCAATTCTATTCAAAGCCGAAGAGTAAAAATGTCCAACGCAAACAGACCGTGGCTTGGAAGAGAAATCTCGCCAAGCTGGAATATTTGCGGAAAATCGGGCGTCTGCGCGACGAAGAAACCACTAAGAAATTCTAAATATGCCATCGCTAAAGGAACAAATCAAGCATGAACAGACAGAGGCTCTGAAAAATAGAGAGGAAGAGAAACTCTCTGTTTTGCGCTTTTTGAATTCTGCCATTAAAAATACAGAAATTGAAAAGCATAAGGAATTGTCAGATGTTGAAGTGCAGGAAGTTATAGCGCGCCAGGTCAAACAATTCCAGGATGCTTTGAAGGATTTTGAGAGAGGCGGACGGGCGGATCTGGCTGAAAAGGCAAATCGGGAAATAAATCTGCTGAAAAATTATCTGCCGGCCCAGTTAAGCGCAGAAGAAATTGAAACCGCAGTTAAAAAGATATTGTCGGACAACAGTCTGATTGGAAGCAAGGAAGTTGGAAAAGCAGTTGGGATGGCAATGAAAGAATTGAAGGGAAAAGCTGACGGCGCTTTGGTCAAGCAGGCAGTGGAAAAAATTTTGGCGGCTTAGAATTTATTTTTAATCTAAGGTTCCATGCTGCCTTGGATAAAAAAACAAAATTATTTAAAGAGAGCTGTTGCGCTGATACTGCTGGTGTTTGCGGCAGCTTTTTTATTTTTAACTTTTCAAATGGTTTTTGCGCAGGACAGCAGTGAATTGTTCGGCCTTCAGCCAGTGGAGCAGAACATCGGCCTGGCGTCCACTGACATCCGCCTGATTATTGCCCGCATTATCCGGGCGGTTCTGGGCCTGCTGGGCATTATTGCCGTCGGCTTGATGATTTACGCCGGCTATACCATCATGACTTCCGAAGGGAACGAAGAAAAAGTCGCGCAGGGGAAGAAAATAATGATTAATGCTGTAATCGGCCTGGTGATTATTTTATCAGCTTTTGCCATAGTCCAATTTGTTCTTAACGCGCTTAGCAAGGGGAGTGGGATAATCCAGCCCGGCGCGGGCGAAGGCAAGCCGAAATTTGAGACTTTCATCGGCAGCGGCGCTTTGGGCAAGGTGATTAAAGACCATTATCCTTTACGCGACCAGAAAAATGTTCCGCGCAATACCAAAATTGCCATTACATTTGCAGACGCAATTATACCCAGCAGTCTAATTGAGGATACAAATAATAACGGCACTTATGGCGACTGCATCCAGGACGGCAATTTCAGCTGGCAGGAAGACTGCGACCATTTGAAAAGTTCAGCGCTGGAGATTTACCAGAGCGCTAATAAAGACACTGCGCCTTTACCAGTAATTGGCGCGGCCGCATTGACAACTTACAGCGATGGAAAAGCCTATACTTTTGTTTTCAGGCCGTTTGATTCTATCGGCAGCGATACTGAAGATGTATGGCACACTGTGAGAGTGACCAATAATATAAAAAAAGAAGTTAATGGCGATGAGATTGGAATTTTTGAAGGCCGTTTTTCCAGTTATTATAAATGGGAATTTCAAACAAATACTTCAATAGATTTTAAACCGCCGCAAATAGTTGATGTGTATCCGAATGCCGGCGGAATTGAACCGCGCAACAGCATTGTCCAGATTAATTTCAGCGAGCCTGTTGACCCGACCATGGCGCAGGGCACAGCCGGCGGTAGCAGCGTTTTTTCAAATATTATATTTGCTGATAAAGATATTTCAGGTGAATGGAAAATATCCAATGGCTACCAGACAGTGGAATTCGTTTCCTCCCAGTCCTGCGGGAATAACAGCTGCGGGCAATTGATGTATTGTTTGCCTGTTTCATCATGCGCAAATCCGGCTGATACAAATTGCAAACAAGATTATGCCGTATTATTGCGCACAGCAGATTTGTTAACATCTGACAAGCCGTTTGAAGCAGTGCCTCTGAGCGGAATAATGGATATGGCCGGCAATGCGCTTGACGGCGATAAAGATGATAATCCAGACGACAAGCCGACAGTCGCGAATCCAAAATTGATTGGCGTTGAAGATAAAAAGGCTGACAATTATTATTGGGAATTTAAAATCCAAAATAAAATTGACCGCACAGCGCCGTATATTAAGCAAATATTGCCAGGAATTGATGCCGAGGGCGTGGACGAAAACGTCCCGGTGGAAATTACTTTCAGCAAGCGCCTGTGGTCAGATACTATCAAAGACGTATCAATAGAAGAATATCCAAAGAATTTTTGCTATGAAGAAGACAAATGCTTGGATGATATTTGGTTTTTGCCAATTGCCACATTATTAAACGGGACAACTAAAATTAATATCCTGCACCGCGAATTCGGGCCTAATAATGCTGATTTATATTATTTCCCCAGCATACCAAGCACTGTTAAAAGCATCAACCAGAATTGTTTGTATCCCGGCCGGGGGCCGAATGGCGCGCAAGGAACGTCGCCAGTTTGTGTTTATGAAGAAGATGAAGCCGGGAACCCAATAATAAATCAAAACTGCGTGCCAGTTGATTTTAACGCTGGCACTGACACAGGCTGTGTGCAGAAAAGCGATGATAATTTATTGCAGCCCACAATAAGCGATTGCCTAACACATTTGAAAGATCCGTCAATAAGCCCTGTAAGTAGCGAAGAATAAAAATATGAATGGCTTGAACAGAAAATTCAAAATCATCTTGATTATTTGCCTGGCAATAGTCGGAGCGTTTTTTGTCTTTTCTTATGTTTCAGCGCAAGACACTTTCGGGCTTCAGCCTGTGGAGCAGAATATCGGTCTGGCAGGCACTGACATCCGCACCATTATTGCCAAAATCATCCGCGCCATTTTAGGCATTTTGGGAATTATTGCTTTAGTGGTAGTGCTTTACGGCGGTTATGTGTACATGACTGCCGGAGGAAATGAAGAAAAAGTAAGCCAAGCCAGAAAAATTTTAATAAACGGCATTATCGGCTTAATAATAATTTTATCCGCCTTTGCCATTGTCCAATTTGTAATTAATAAATTGTCAGAAGCAACAGGCATAGTTTCCGAGGCGCCGGCCGAATGCGCCGATATAGATTATGCGTTAAGCCATCCCGAAATATGCGGTGCTGATTCGGATTTCCTGTACGACTGCACAAAAGATCATTTTGTGGTAAAGAGCATTACGCCGCGCACAGAAAATACTGGCATGAATAACGCGGTGGCAAGAGCGGTGTTCAGTCGCCCTGTAAATTACCAGAATGGAGATATAAAGGTTTTCAATGGAAGCAATGATATTACA
The DNA here is from genome assembly GCA_964531615.1 of uncultured Gammaproteobacteria bacterium. GTDB lineage: Bacteria > Patescibacteriota > Patescibacteriia > Magasanikbacterales > UBA922 > CAZHEJ01. Next base: position 7,802 of record CAZHEJ010000028.1, read on the forward strand.
AGCGAAATGGATTTTGCGCTAATTGGTGGTGATAACATAGTTGAAGCAAAAAGGAATAAATGTTCTGGCGAGACCTGTTTGGAAAGTGGCAATTACAAGGTAGAAGTAAGCCCAAATATCAAGGATAAAACAGGCAAGCCGTTGGAAATAAAAACCGAGTGCGGCACTTTTTCTTCCAAAGCCGAGTTTCAGATTGATTCCCCAGGAGAAGGATTTGATATGGGCAATTCGCAAAATTATTTTCTCAGTTTTGACGGAGTGAATAATTATATTTCTTTGCCAGCTGACATTGTGCCTGTCTCCGCTATCCGAAGTCAGGGCGTCACCTATAGCGCTTGGATTAAGCCAGAAGTTGTCAAACCTTCCGTCATTGTCGGTCAGAAGCCGCATGCAGGTTATTGGGATTTAGCATCAGGAGGTTTAAGGATTGACAATAAAAATAAGGCCTCTATGGTGGCTTTGGATAATGATATCGCTTATGTTTCTGTTGCAGGTCAAACCACTCTCATCGCTGACAATTTCTATTTTGTAGTAGGAACCTATAATCCGGCTGATAAAAAAATGAGAATTTATGTAAATGGCAATTTGGAAAATACCTCGCTGGCAATTAGCTCTTTTTCACGGCTGGAGGCCAATGGCGCTAATGCTATTGGCATTAACATTCATTCTGTAGAAAATAATAAAAATCCTTTTGAGGGTTTGATGGATGAGGTGCATATTTATAATCGGGCTTTAACCGCAGAGGAGATAAAGAGTCATTATAATAATGGTAAAGGGGAGCAGGGCAGTCCGAGCGAGGAAGGATTGCAGGCAGGCTGGCAGTTTAATGAGGGGACGGGCGTGACAGCAAATGATTTTTCCGGCAATAACAAAAACGGAATAATAAATGGCGCGAGCTGGAAATTTATGGGAGTTGAGATGATTAAAGATGAAATACCCCCTGTTCTCTCTGACCTCCAAGTGACAGATAAAAATGGGAATGCGGTTGAGCCGGGTGATTTGGCAAGAGGCAGGACTTATTATTTAAAAAGCGACATTACTGATAACAGCGGTATTGGCTATACGGATCTAAATATCAATAGCACCGGCGGTGCCAATTTTAACGAGTATGACGGGCCGAGGGTGGAGCGCGGTTCAGACGCGCCGGTTTCCAATCCTTATAAATTTTCCTATCCTTTCTTTTTGCCGTCAAACCTTGCATCCGGCCAATACACGTTTAAACTTGAAGCTTTTGATATTGATAATAATAGCGCAAGCAAAGAGTTAAGCATTGTCATAGTTCCAGTTAATTGTCAAAATGGCGTTATGGATGGAGATGAGACAGGCATAGACGAGGGCGGGTCATGCGGTTTGTCCGCAGGCAGTGGATGCACTCAAGATTACCAGTGCGCCTCTGGCAAATGTTTGAATGGGATTTGTGTTGCTTGGCCGAGGATTACCAATATTGACCCTTGGGATGGCGCGCCGGGGAATTGGATAACGGTTTTAGGAAATAATTTTGGTTCAGGCGAAGGCACAATTGAATTTGGCCAAGACGCCAATTGGACGCAGGCCAATCTCGCATCCTGCCAGTCAGAAGATATCTGGACAGACAAGTGGGTGGTTGTGGAAGTTCCGCAGATTGCTGAAGGGCAATATGCGGTTCGCTTGACTAATTCTGCCGGTTATTCAGTAACCAGCAGGGACCACAGAAAT
>CAZHEJ010000029.1:0-8476 GCA_964531615.1 uncultured Gammaproteobacteria bacterium
CCACAGCTCTTTCAGCAAGCGATAACATCAATATTAATGGTAATGCCACTACAACGTCTGCTGGAAATATTTCATCTGAAGGAACACTGACAGTTTCCGGCCTTTCAACTCTTGGTTATGCATCTACCACAGCTCTTTCAGCAAGCGATAACATCAATATTAATGGTAATGCCACTACAACATCAAACGGCAATATTGTCACTGAAGGAACATTGGGTGTGGCAACAAGCACGCCAGCGGAAGAATTGAGCGTGACTGGCGACGTTTATGTTGGCTCAGCAGCCACAACTACTGTTCATATCAAATCCACAACCGCTGATTCTGCATCTGGTGGATCTGGAGGATGTATTGAGATGGAAGGACACAATGATGTTATTTACAGAATTTACGTTACAGGCGGCAATGCGCTTAGAGTTGAAGCAGGCACTTGCAAGTAACAATAGTTATTAAAATATTAATCTAACTAATGGCACATGAAAAAACTAATTAACATTGTTTTAGCCATTGTCCTTGCTTCTCCTGTTTTTGCGTTTGCCGCTTCCACAGATGTGTCTGTGAGCGATTCAGCCATAATTACAGTAGGCGGATATAACTTGACAGTAAGCGGAACTGCTAATTTTGATTCCATTGTAGTAAATGACGGAGGCCTCAGTTTTTCAATGTCTCAGAACTCCAGAATCATCGTGCAATCAGCCGACCGGATAACTTTTTCAGTTGACCCTATCCAAAACCAGCAGGGTTTTGAATGTGCATCTACTTATTCCGCCCTGGACATTATGAATAATTCCGCCTCAACTGTTACCGTCAGTGTTACTCCTTTGTCCACTGTCTGCGTAGTTGCTTCGCAGTCATCTGAAACAGGAACCACTGGCGGCGGAGGAGGTGGAGGAAGCACTCCTGTTAGCAGTCCAACACCGACACCTACACCGGCGCCAACGCCTTCAGTTGCCCCTTCCGCGACTCCAACTCCTTCTGCTGCAACTCCGTCTTCAGTCGCTCAAATCGTTTCTCCTGTTTTTAACACCGCCTTGAAATACGGAATAACAAGCGATGAAGTGAAACGACTGCAGGAATTGTTTGCCTCTGACTCGGAAATTTATCCTGAAGGGATTATTAGCGGATGGTTCGGACAATTGACCAGAAAGGCGGTTCAGAAATTCCAGTGCAAATATGATATTGTCTGTTCAGGAGACGAGGCAACCACCGGTTATGGCTCGCTAGGACCGAAAACCAGAGTAAAAATTCAGGAAGTATTTAGTAGCCAGACCGTTAGCGTTCAGACACAGGAAACACCTTCAACAACCGGAATTTCATCTGTGTTTGCTTCAGGTTTGGCTAAGGGAACGTCAAACAGCGACGTAAAACGGCTTCAGCAACTTTTGAATTCTGACCCTGACACAGTAATTGCGCAATCAGGAACCGGCTCTGTTGGAAATGAAACGAATTATTTCGGCTCTTTGACGGAAAAAGCGGTGCAGAAATTCCAGAATAAATACGGCATTGCTAAACCAGGCGATCCTGGTTATGGATATGTCGGACCTAAAACGCGCGCAAAATTGCAAGAAGTGTTCAAGTAATGGCTTAATACAATAATCCCGCCGTTCGCAAACGGCGGGATTTTGTGCTAATATTTTTTATATGGCAAAAATCGTTCAAAATCACGAGGGGTGCATTGGCTGCGGAACGTGCGCGACGCTCTGCCCGAAATTTTGGGAGATGAAAGACGACGACGCCAAGGCGCATCTTATAGGAGGGAAATACGACGAGGCGAAAAAAGAATACGAATTAGAAACAGAAAAAATAGGATGCAATAAAGAGGCGGAGGAATCCTGCCCCGTCAGCGTCATTAAAATTTTAAATTAGAGAATATGAAATTTTTGAATAAATTTTTTTGGAAATCGCTCATCGGCTTTTTGCTGATTGTGGCAATCAGTATAGCAATCCTTCTCATCTCCGGCGCAGCAAACAATTAAAACTATTAGACACTAAAACTATTAGACACCGAGTGTTTAATAGATAAAGGATTGGAAAAAATAGAGAAATAAAATATAATTAAGATATGGCTAAACTAGGATTAAACAACATATACAATATGGATTGTATTGAGGGTATGAAAGAAATCCCTAGTAATTCTGTAGATTTAGTCATTACCGATCCTCCCTTTGCCATAGATTTTAAGGCAAAGAGAAGTAATTATAACAGGATAGCATCACGAGTTTTGGAAGGATATAATGAGATTCCAAAAGAGAAATATTATGATTTTACTCTTCAATGGATGAGAGAGGTTCACATGCTTCTTAAGGATTCCGGAACTATGTATGTGTTTTCAGGATGGAATAATTTGAAAGATATCTTAATGGCTCTTGATGAAATTGGTTTTATAACTGTGAATCATATAATCTGGAAATATCAATTTGGCGTAGTGACTAAAAATAAATTTGTAACATCTCATTATCATTGTCTTTATGTTTGCAAAAATGACAAGAAAAGGAAATTTTTCCCGTTTTCAAGATTTGATAAAGGAGATAAAGGACTGGAAGGAGGTAGTCTTCATTACGGAGATAAAGAAGATGTTTGGGTTATAAATAGGGAATATTGGAATGGTGATCAAAAAACGCCAACAAAACTTCCTGCTGAATTAATCAAAAAAATATTAATGTATTCCAGCGAAAAAGGCGATATTGTGCTGGACCCCTTTTTAGGCTCTGGACAGGTGGCTGTTGTGAGCAAGATACTAGGTAGAGAATATATTGGCTTCGAAATAGTAAAAGAATATTATGAATTTGCCAAAGAAAGATTAGATAAAAATATGTATAGGATAAAAGAAGAAAATAAAGACGAATCAGTAGTATCTATCAGTTTGTTTAATTTTAAAAATGCAAGATAATTTTATTAAAAATTCTAAAGAAATAGCGAAAATACTGAAATCTATTCCCAAAAAATGGGATGGCAAAAATTCCATATTAGAAATGAAAAGATCCAAGTTTTCTCATTGGAAACAAATGGAATGGATTGGTTTTTATTTCCAGTTTTTATGCGAGAAATACTTATCAGGTATTATGAAAATTCCAGGGCCAAAATATGGCAATGTTTCTTTTGATGGGTTTAAGGATATCCCATGGGATTTTAAAGCACATGCCATAAATACAAGTAGCCACCAAATTATTGTTAATGACAGCGAAGCAACAGCCAAGGCGATTAAAAATTATAATGTTGTTGGATTAATACTTGCATTAGGTAAGGTTCAATATAATGACGAGAAAAGATATTTTCAAAAATGGCACTCAAAGATAAAAGGTGGGAAATCCAGATACGAACTAGAAAGAATAGAACGAGGGGCATGGTCTAGATTAAGAAAAACTCAATTTGATTTACAGCAAATTTCTTTTATCAAAATCACAGATGATACTTTAATCAAATGCGGTTCTTTTCAAGAAGATTTTAGAAATGCGGATGGTAAGGCAAGGAAACCAAAAGTTTTAATAGATCTAGAGAAAATCAACAAAAAATTAGTTCACCATATCAATTTTTAAATTTCATTTGTGGTGTGGATAAAATAAATTGTGGATTGAGATTAATTTGATAAACTGAAATTTATGGGATTTTTGAATAAAAAATCAATAAAAATTATTTTCGGGTTTTTGATTATTTTGGCAGTGAGCATTGCCGTTCTTTTTATTGCGTCCAATTCGCAGAAAAATGATGATTATGATAGACAATTGCAATTAGCCAAAGAAATGGAGGAAAAATATAAAAATGATACTTATGGCGGAGATACGCCAGAAGAGACCCTCCAACTTTTTATTGATGCCTTGAAAGCAGGCGACATAGAATTGGCAAGCAAGTATTTTGTGGTGGATAAACAAGGAGAATGGAAGGAGAAACTGGGAAAAATAAACGAAAATCAAAAAATCAACTTACTTATAGAAGATCTGAATAAATTAGAAAAAACAATTAAAAGTAATGACGCCACTGCGTTTTTTGTTTTAACTAATCAAGAAGAAGTTGTTATTGTTCAATTGGTGATAGTAAAAAATCCGGTAAGTAATAAATGGAAAATAGAAGAATTGTAAAATTTATAATTTTCAATTTATTTATGGCAATGCTAGCATTGCCATTTTTTGCGAACGCGTATTCTGACAAAACCACCCACTCGGCTTTAACAGACGAAATTGTGGATTTATTTAATTATTACTCTCCAAATCTAAAATTAACAGGCGCGGAAAAAGAAATTATCAAGCAAGGAAGCATTGATGAGGATATTCCAGTGAGATGGATGAATCATTTTTACGATCCTGTTTATAACAGGGGAATATACGGCAATTTGACTTCAAAGCAATGGTCGCAGGACACTTTAGCCCAATCAAATAAAACCCAGGGAACATTATCTGCCTTGGGTTATAAATATTTCAGTTCAGAAGGAGATTATTCCTGGGACAGGGCTATTTTTGAATATGTTCACGGAAATAAAAACAGGGCGTTATTGGCCTTGGGCCACATTTTGCATTTGATAGAGGACGCTACTGTGCCAGACCATACCAGAAACGACGGACATCCGCCAATCGCTGATATGGGTTCGCCCTATGAGGGCTGGACAAGCCGGTTCACTGATAAAAATTTTAATTTGGCAAATGAATTAGTTAAGGATAATAAAAAGCCAATAATTTACGATTCTTTAAATAAATATTTTGACGCATTGGTTGTATATTCCAATAATAATTTTTTTAGTAAGGATACAATATTCGACAAAGAATATAGTTTGCCAATAATTGATTATAAAAAAACAGAAAAATTAAGCGATGGTTATAAATATCTTTTTGGTTATAAAAATGGTAGCAACGGGAATAATTTTAAATTAGTTCTAATTAAAGAAAATAGATGGTCAGAACCAGAATACTCCATCCAAGACAATGATGATTTAATTCTTTCAGATTACTGGAATTTACTTTCTAAACAAGCAGTATTAAACGGCGCCGGAGTTGTAAAATTATTTTTTGATGAAGCAGAAAAAGAAAAACAAACCTTGGTGCTCCTTGATAAAAATAAATCATTTTTTGATAGGATTGTCGGCGCTGTTATTGGTATTTTTATAAAACCCAACCAATCCGCGGCGCCGGTGATGGTTATGACTCCAGAGCAAGAAACTTCGCCAGATCCGACTGGCGCGTTCGGCTATCCGATAGCCGAAGAGAGTCCGGTGCTAAGCCCTGTAACAAGCCCTGCGATAAGTCCAACCCCGCAAGTGTCGCTTCGCGACACCACTGGGCAAGTAGGACCGATAGAACAGTCATCTCCATCTCCTCAACCGACCCAAGTTGGTTCCCAGCAATTTGTGTACAATGGCCCGCCTTATCCGGGTTTTGGCGGAGGAGGCAGCGGAGTGCCTGCGTCGACACCGGACGTCGACGTAGAACAAACCAGTGAGCCAACTTTAACTCCAACTCCAACGCCAGAATCATTGCCAACCCCTTCACCCTCGCCCAGTCCATCACCTGAGTCGTCCCTAGAACCAACACCCGAACCCTTGCCAAGTCCTGAGCCCACTCCCACTCCCACCCCCTCTCCATCGCCCGAGCCTCAACCTCTGGATGTGATTATCAATGAAGTGGCATGGGCAGGGACTGGCTCTGCAACTTTTAATGACGAATGGATAGAACTTTATAACAGAACAGATAAGCCGATAAATTTAGACAACTGGATTTTATATTCGGAAACAGATTCAACGCCTTATATTTATTTATCAGGCGTTATACCCAGCCAAGGATACTATCTTCTTGAAAGAACTGACGATAATACTATTTCCGATATTCTGGCTGATCAGATTTATACCGGCGATTTGAATAACGGCGGAGAAATTCTCGCGCTTTCATACTTTTCCACAACAATTGACAAAACAGCGCTTTGCGGTTCCGGAAGTTATAAATGGTGCCCGGCTGGTGATTACAGATACCATTCAATGGAGAGAATAGATTATGATATTGCCGGCGCAGAACCGTTAAACTGGTGGTACAATAACGAACTTATCAGCAACGGGACGGCGTCCAGTAGTGGTTTGGTTTACGGCACTCCAAAATCCAGAAACAGCGCCAATTATCTTATTTCAGAACCGAACACGTCAGTGGTCAATTCAAATATCACTCTTAAAAAATCAAGAAGCCCGTATTTCTTGAATAATCATAATTTAAATTTTCAATCAGGCGCGGTTTTGACAATTGAACCCGGGGTGGTCATAAAATTCTGGGAAGCGGGTTTGAATTTTTCCGACGGAGCGAAAATTGTCAGCCAAGGAACCGCTGAAGAGCCGGTGATTTTCACGCATTTTTACGATGACGAATACGGAGGCGACACCAATAATGACGCCACTACCAGCAAGCCGACTCCTGGAAGTTGGCCCGGCATAAGCATTGATTCCAGCGCTGGCGAGGATTCTATTTTCAGCCATACCATAATTAGATACGCGGGCTCTTCTGCTAATCATCCTGACAAAAGGGCGAATCTTTTAGTGGAAGGGGTTTCTGTTGAGATAAGCGATTCTATTTTTGAATATTCAGGAATTTGCGGATTAAAAGTTTTAAATTCCAATTCAGAAATTTCCAAAAACATTTTTAGAAACAATAATAATTATGATGACGTAAGAGGGATAGACGCGGCTTTATGGATAAAAGGAGGAAGCCCGACTGTTAAAAGTAACACCTTTGTTCAAAATAGGCGCGGAATTTATTTGGATAACGCGCTTGCTTTGGTTGAAAAAAATATTTTTGAATCAAACAGCGGAGAGACAATTTACAGCAACGGAGCGCTGGGAAATTTTTCCAACAATTCTGGTTCAAATAATTCCGTCAACGGCATTGTTGTTTTCGGTAATATCACAACGAATGAAGCTACTACTACTTTGAGCGCCAATCCGCTTCCTTATGTCATTAAAAGGTTTGATGCAACAGTTATTGCCAATTCCACTTTGATTATTCCCAAAGATATTATTATTAAATCAGATAAATATTTAAATGTTGAGGGAAATTTGTTTGTAGAAGGAGAAAATTCCGCAGACATTATTTTAACTTCTTTTTATGATGATTCTGTTAGCGGAGATACCAACAATGATGGGAGCGCGACGCAAAATAATCACGGATTATGGCAGGGTATAGTGATGAAGCCGGGAAGTTATTCTGAAATAAAAGGCGCGACTTTTAGATACGCGGATACGGCTTTGACTTATCAAAATTCTCCAATCAATCTTTCAAGCGTGAGATTTGAAGGGAATAATCTTGCCATAAAGGCAGACGCGAGTTCGGTTGCGCAGACGATTGAATCAGCGACAATAGAATTTATTGACAATATTGCCACCACCACGCCGCCATTGTGGTGATAAACTGATTTATCTGCCGGAATGGCTTAGGATTATCATTATTGTTTTCAATATTATTGAAATTTCCAAAAGCAGGGAGCGGTTTTTGATATAAAACAAATCATATTGCAATTTTTCTACCGAGTCCTCAACAGATGCGCCGTACGGAAAATTTATCTGCGCCCAGCCGGAGAGCCCGGGTTTTATTAAGTACCTCATTGAATAATGCGGAATTTGTTTTTCCAGTTCTTCTGTGAATTCCGGCCGTTCCGGCCGTGGTCCGATAAACGAAAGGTCTCCCTTGAGGATATTCCAAATTTGCGGCAATTCATCCAATCTCGTGCTACGCAAAAAATTTCCCGCCATCGTGACTCTTTCGTCTTTTTCCTTTGCCCATTGCGCCCCGTTCTTTTCCGCATCAGCCAGCATTGAACGGAATTTCAGTATCTCAAAAATTCTTCCGTTTTTTCCCACGCGCTTCTGCCTGTAAAAAACAGGGCCCTTGCTGGTTGTTTTTATCGCCAGAGCGATAATGGGGCAGAGCGCGAAAAAAGGAATGAAAAGCAAAAGAGCAAGCCCTACATCCAGCGCCCTTTTTGATTTTTCAAACGCCTGCTTGTTTATTTCCAGAAGATTTTCCAAGAACCACGTTTTTCCGATCATAGAGACGGGAATTTTCCCCGTGATTAATTCGTAGAATTTGTCAAAATCCATAACGGTTTTTCCTTTGCGGACCATTTCATAAAGCGACTGGACATAACCGTGATTTTTTTTGCTTTCTTTTGAGGCGATAACAATACCGGCATCTTTTATATTTTTTGTTATTTCATAGCCCAATTGAGGGCGTCTGCTGATTAATTCAATCAGGTTTTCTATTTCTTCTTCCGAATCGGGAAAGAATATTTTTATTTTTGAACTTTTTACCGCGTAGGCAAACAAGATTTTTCTCCACATCCATATTAAGAAAAAGACGATGATAGTGTCTATTACGAGATTTGTTTTTGGCGTGATTTTAAAATAGGGAACAAGATAAAAAATCATTATCGCCAAAATGCCGGCCGTAATCATTGTTTTGAATGTGCGGTTTCTGATTTCTTTTTCCGATATGAATTTTTCTATATCGTAAAGGCC
>CAZHEJ010000030.1:0-8240 GCA_964531615.1 uncultured Gammaproteobacteria bacterium
GGCTCCCCGAAGCTTGTCGCAGTCACGCCGCGTCCTTCATCGGCCTTTTAAGTCAAGGCATCCACCATACGCCCTTATTATTTCCTATTAGGAAATTTATCTACCTGTAATTTAATTACCTGTAATTTAATATTTGATTCTTACTTACTTAAATTTTCAAGGTTCAATCGTTGGGGAAATAAAATCACCGCTCTTGGAAGCGGCTTTTCAAAACGCAACAACAGAACACAGATTACGTTTTCCGCTTCATAGATAATGATTTTATAACCTTATTCATATCGTGATTCCATTATATACCCGCTCAAAAAAAAGTCAACCCCGCAAGGGCTCGCACCCGCGGGGTTGGCTGTGGATAACTGCGACGAATTTATTTTCTGTTTGCGATATCCTCTCTCAATTTCTCAACATATCTGCTGGCTGCATCCTTTCCTCCCAAGCCAAACGCCAGACCGCCTGCAATAGCAAGCATTGCGATAAATCCCGTAAAGATTGTCTGCGCAAAAACACCCGCAATGCCAAGCTGGTAAAGCGCGGCCAGAATTGCAAAAATCCAGATGGCCCATTTCACCACTCCGCCTATCATATTGGCAGAAGGCACATCAGCCGCCTTTGCTGAACCAACAGCAACTTTTTTAGCAGCCTCTGCTATAAACGCAGCAACAATCAAGATGAGGGATGCGATTATAACATTGGGCAGATAAAGCAAGACAACTTCTCTTAGAAAAATGTTGACTTGGCTTAAGCCGAGAACATCAACAGCGGCCACAAGAAAGACGATGATAAAAAACCATTTTATCAGACCGCCGATAAAAGCTCCGGAATCAAGTTTGAATCCTGCTTTTGAAAGCGTGCTGTCTGCTCCTATAGCCTGAAGCGCCTTGTCTAATTTCAATGCTTTGATTATTTGCGAAATCAAACGCCCCAATGCCACCGCTATTATCCAGCCGGCAATAAAGATAATTAGGGCAACGATAAGTTTTGGAAGAAAACCTATTGCGCCGCTCCAAAGCTGCTGGAAAGAATACACTAAGACATCACCCCAAGTTTGCATATATTTTCGTTTTTAATATCTAAATTTGATAATAAAAATTACTACGCGTAATAATCTTATTTCATCGACCTGCTCAAATTATACCATATTTATAGGTTGTTTTAGTGTTTATGTGGATAACCTAGATATCAAGTTTATCCAGAATTTTTTCGTGCGGATAATCCAAAATATCGCGGATAAAACGGTCATACATACTGAATCTGTAAAGAAATTCTTTGGTGTCAAAAACCGCAAAAACTATCTCCTTTCCCATTTCCGATTCCGCCTTTTTCAGCGCCTTTTCAGCAATTGCCTTTTTTATGCTGTCTCCCACCAAAAGCAGGTCCGCGCCAGAAGTGTCTTTTTGCAGGAAAACTCCCGACAGAATAATCAATTTTATGTTTCCTGAATTTTTTAACGATCGGACCAATTTTTCTTTGTTGAAAACAGGAGTATTAAGAAAAAGATTTTTTAAAGGCGCCAGAAATGGAAACATTTCATTAAGCCCGATGCCTTGTATTTTTTTCTTCCTGTTTTTCAGTTTTCCGTTTTTTAATTTAATGATGGTGTCAATGTTTGCGGTCTTGTGTTTGATAAATCCGATTTTCTCCAATAAAGAAATCTCCCGCCTAAAAAGATTTGCGTTAATCTTGAGTCGGTGGGAGATTTCTTTTTGATTGAATAAATCGCTTGGATTCTGCAGAAACAGGCGGATAATTTTTACCCTTGCCAGGGAACCGAATAGTTTTTCCAGGACATTGTCCATGCCCTTATTTTAGCATCGCTATTTTAACTCAACAACCGCTCCGGCTCCTTCAAGTTTCTTTTTCAGTTCATCTGCCGATTTTTTGTCCATTCCCTCTTTCACCATAATCGGCGCGCCATCTGCCATATCTTTCGCCTCCTTCAATCCCAATGCGAGCGCGTCCCTTAAAATTTTGATGATTTCAATCTTTTTCTCGCCCGTGCTCTTCAATTCAACGTTGAAAGAAGATTTCTCTTCTCTTTCTTCGGATTGCGCTACGGCTGCCACTGGAGCCACTGCCATTGTTTGTGCGGAAACGCCAAACTTTTCCTCAATGGCTTTAACCAACTCATGAAGTTCAAGCACGCTCATTTGTTCAATTTTTTCAATAATATCTTTATGTTTTGACATTTTTTATTTGACTTAATGCTCTTACTAAATTTTTTATTATTTCGTTCAAGGCCACGACCAATCCTTGAATCGGTGAATTAATAACATTTGCAAACTGCGCCAATAAAACCTCTTTGGCTGGGATATTGGCCAGTATTATCACGGTCTTGTCGTCAATATATTTATTTTCAAAAACCCCGCCCATAAGTTTGATATTTTTCTTTTTGGCAAAGTCCTTCAATGATTTTACTGTTTCTATAGAGTCATTTTCGGAAAAAGCCAGGCCTATTTCTCCTTTCAATTCAGGCATATCTCCGGTAAATTTAATTTCTTCCAGCGCTTTTTTTATCAATGTCTTTTTGGCCACCAAATATCCGGTTTCCATTTTCTTCAGCATTTTCCTCAACTCTCCCGCTGAAGCGACATTTAATCCATGGAAATTGACAAAAATCACCAGTTTGGCTTTTTTCAGGTTTTCCTTTAATTTTTCCAGTATTTCCTCTTTTTTTTCTTTGGTTATTGCCATAAAAAATAACGGCTAAAAGCCGTATTAATTTAACCTCCGCAGGTCTTATTCCGTTTTATTCCGGTCGCCTGCTTCTACGGCTTAATATTAACATTATATACTGCCATTTTTTCTTGTCAAATGCCTGCTCTTTAAAACAAGCGCTCCTGCAACAACGCCTGCGAAATCAAAAATTAGATCCAGTATAGTATCTTTTTTTATTTGCATACCGTAAACACCCAGGGTTTTTGTGCCAAAAATGAGATCGGAGAAAAACTCAAAAACTTCCCATCCTATGCCGGCAATTAGCATCAAGGACGCGGACAATAAAACTGCTTTTCTAAAACTGAATCCGTATCTGAAAAAAAGCAGGCGCGCAAAAGATACTGACATAATCAAGCCAGTAATAAAATGGATCGCCTTATCGTATTCAAAACCAACCTTATATAATTGGAACAAGCCCAACACTCCCAACCCGTTTAAAACCAGAGAAATTGCCAAGGTGATTTGAAAATCAACAAGAGATTTTTTTCGCGCCTCAGAGTCGTTTTGCTTAGACCTAAATAAAAATCTGGGCAATATAATAAAAAACGCGCTTAACCAGGAAAATATTGCCATAAGAACAGGAGCGTAAAAATCCGGAAACCACGATTTTCTCCCTAAAATCAAAATAAGCCCTGCTAGTAGGAATCCTGCAATAGAAAATTTTAAAATTTTTTCTTTAGTCATCAGTAATTATCCAGCAGATATTTTAAATCCTGCGAGGTTCCGGGGTTTGAATCAATGCCTTTTTGCAGAATGGCTTTTGCTTTTGCGTCGTTTTTCATCGCAAATCTGTAAAATTCGTACGCGCTCCTGTAAAAATTAATCATTGTCGGGCCGTTTTCAATCGCTTTCAAAAAATTTTCTTCGGCTTTTTTATTGTCTTTTATGTAATACGCGTAAAGGTCAGCGAGATTGCCGAATGGCGTAAAGCTGTCAGGCCTTATTTTTGCCACATATTCCCACACATCTTGAGCCGCCTCATAATCCCCAAGCATTTTATAATAAACGCCCAAAGCGAGCCATAAATCCGCTTGTTCGGGATTTTCTTTTAAGTTTTCCGTAATTTCGCTTATTTTATTTAACGCTATATTTTTCGCTTCTTCAGAAACACCCTGCGCGATGTTGAGATTTCTGTTCAAATCCGGCGTTTCAACTGGCTCTATAGATGGTGTTGGCGAACTGATATTCTCATTATCGCCATTGTTAGATACTAAGTATCTAACAGCAGTGAGGTCTTTCCAAATATAATAGCCAACGCCAGCGGCAAAAATAATAATTACTGCAATTAAAATAACTTTATTTTTCATACTTTATCATTCTAGCAAAGCAAAAGCCCCTTGAAAAGGGGGCTTTTGCCGAACTCACAAGGAAAGTTCTAATTTCTCAGATTACTTGGAGATTGTATCGTACACAGAATCCGTTGTGATCACGCCGTAACCGTTTGTCCAGTCGCCGTCTGTAATGGCTGCTGGCGTCTGGGTTGAGTTGCCTGACCACAAGAAGTCGTCATGCGTGCTGTAATTATCCATATCAGCTGCAGTTCCTGCGTAGAATGTGGCGTTGTCATAACCGCTGGTTGTCAGATAAGCAGAGTCGCCTTGAAGCGTTGTTGTGATTACATCTCCAGTCGTCACTCCAGCAATAGTACCTTTTACTTCAAACCAGATTGAACCTCCGTACGGAACCTGAATAGTTGTTGAAGCAGAAGAAGAGTTATGAGCGGTGAAATCAAATTGCGTGCTTTCACTTGCCCAGTTCCTCTCAAGGTCAATATCAGTTGGTGAGAAATCGCCTGAACCGCTGTAAAGTCCTGCTGTTACAGGACTGGTATAACCAGAATCATAGTAAGCAAAGACGTCAATGGAGTCCAAAACATTTGTCCTTGAAGCAGTGGTTGTTGTCGCAAATGTAAGAGAGAATTTACCCACTCCCACATCTCCTGCCACGTCAGCAGACACTTTCCATCTTAACAAAGTCATTGTGCCATTGGATAGAGTCGCTGTAGGTAGTGCAACCTTGGTAATGGTTGGAATTGACCTGAAGATTCTTACGCCCGATGATGCGGTGTCGTCAGTAGAACTTGTGTCAACGCTCGCGCCTGATTGCGCTCCGGTTCCATGCGTGCCTGTTACTTCACCGCCGTCAAAATCAACAGCGATAAAATGTCCGCCTATGGTTATTGGCTGGCCTGTTCCAACCTGGGCAAAATTCGCTTTAACAGTCATCTTCTTGCTTCCATCCTTAGGAATCTGGAAGTTGGAAATGGTTGCCGTTGCATTGGTATTGGTTCCGGTAAAGAGTGCGGAACCGACTTGCGTAATTCCATCCCACAAAGTCAATTGGGTAATATCAGTGGCTGAAGATGAAGATGTGTTGGTTAACTGCAAATGGACACGGTCAAGATTTATTGCCTCGTTCGCGGCAGTAAATTTAATCGCTCCGATTGTGTTGCCCGTTGAACCGCCTGTTGCCAATCCGTATCCGGGGCTTGAAGCATCAAGCACAACCGTGAATGTGCCGTTTGCAACAACAGTCATTTCTGAACCAGCTGCGGCAGTTGCCGTAACGGTTGCTGATTGTCCTGAAGTTATGCCTGTTGCTGTAGCGCCTGTGGCATAGCTCCAATAGTAGGACGTGAGAGCTGTTGCCGACGCTGACGCATTGCATTTCACAGCCAAGGTCTTGGTTGTGTTTTTGCTGACAATCAATGGCGTGTCAAATGTAAATGTTGTTGAAGACGCTGCTGCCGAAGGATTGACAATGTTTGAACCAGAGTTCAAAGCAGTTGTTCCGTCATACAAAGAGCAGGAAGTAAGGTAAGTTGCTGTGTCATCAGTGCTGTAGTTAAGAGGAATGGAAACGAATTTAATGTCCTCTCCTGAGCCGGTTGCGTCAAACACGATGTTCGCAAAGATGAATGCCTGTGAACCAGCCACAATGTTTTGGGCTGCAGGAGTTCCTGATGTGCTGATTTCTATTGAAGCGGCTTTAACTGTCATTGTCTGAAGCGCCAACGCGCTGGATGGGCTCGGAGTGATTGTATTGCCTGTGGTCGCTCCTTTGACAGTTGTCCATTCAGTTGAAGGAGTAGTTGTCAAACGATAAGTGCCGTTGTTTTCAACAGTTGTCGGGGTTTTTCCTTTTATAGTGTATTTATGTGTGCCGATTGGGAATGTCACGCTGTCTGAAAAGGTAATTGTCAGACCAGTTCCGCTTGTGTCAACCGAACCAGCCACAACAGCTCCGTTCTCGTCATACAAGGAAACACTGGTAAGATAACCCGTCCATGAGCCTGTGGTTGTTGCAACGTTAAAGATCATTCCGCCAACAGTAATATCCTCGCCTTCCACTTTAACAGTAAGGCCTGCTAACGGCTGATTAGACAGATTAACAGCAATGTTCTGCGAAGCAACTGACGTGTCTTGAGTGACAGTCATTGTGCCTTCGCCGATTGTCACTGTTGAACCCGCAAACCAGATGTTTCCGCTGGTAATGCCTGTGCCAGTTGTTGGAGGCGTAATTCCATAGCCGTATGTTTCGCCTTTCAAATAGATATCGGTTGTTTTCTCAACAGAGAAAGCGACTGTTCTTCCTGAACCGCTCACAATATCGGATTTAATGGAAATTTCGCTTGACATACCTTTATCAATGACAATTCCATCGCCGAAATTGGATGTGTAATATTTTCCGTCTGAACTTATTGTTGCGTCATAAGAAGTGCCCTCAACCACGACTTTCACGTTTTTCAAATCAGAATCAGATGCTGAAGACGCCTGATTCCATCTGATTGAAAGCAATCTTACTTTCTCGGTTGAGCCGGCTGTGATTTTCAATGAAGAAAATGTGTAGCCAGTTAGGCCGATACTCTTGGCTACATTGGTATTCGGGTCAAGCGGGCCTCTTGCCGCTGTAATGCTTCCGATTGCCAATGTGGCGTTAATGGTGTGTCCCGCGCCTGTAATAGGCAATGTGCCTGAAACAGCTGCGGAAGTGCCGATGGCTGTCACTGAAAGATAAGCGACTTCACCAGCGTAACTTGTCAATGACGCAATCATGTTTCCGGCAATGGTCAGTGTTCTTGACTGGCCTGCCTTAACAACGAAAGCTTCACCAACTTTTGCCTGGTGAGATGAATTGAATGTTCTTGTAAGGCCGATTTGATTTCCAACTTCATCCAAAAGAACGATATTGGAGAATACCGCGTCATGCGCCAATCCTGTTCTTTCAATAGTGATGTTATTGACTGTCACATCGCCATCAGCGCCGGCAGTCAAAGTGATTTTTGTGAAAGGAACGCGGGCCGCGCCGTTAACAGCCAAAGTTGCTGTTGGCTGTGTTGCTGAAGCAACTGCCAAACCAGTTCCTGGAACTGTTGTTCCGCCTGTGCCTGTGCCTGTGCCTGTGCCTGTGCCGCATGTTCCATACAAACCGTTTAATTTCGCTCGTGTGCTAGCGCCGACATAACCGGTTCCGGCTGTTAAGCCGAGCGGTGTCAGAATATCAGCGGCGTATTTGTTTTGAAATTTAACTACTGCCGCCTTTGTCAATGAACCAAAATATGTGGTTTCATTGCCTGAAGAACCAACTCCGCTTGCCGCGACTTGGGTAGTTGTATCAGAGTTAAGAACTGTTTGAAGATTCTTTACGTCTGTTCCCGTGCTTCCCGTTTTAAGGTCAGTGGAAAAAGTATAACCGCAAGTTGTTCCGGTTCCGCCTTGCAAAGATGACAATTGCGACTGCAATAATGTTATTTGCGAGAGCAGTGCCTGAATCTGCGCATTAAGATCTTCTACAGTAGTTGCTGAAGCAACCACCGGCATTAAAGCCGCGGCGCCTGAAAGCCATAAAGCTGTTGTTGCGCCAACAAAGATTGATGTAATTTTTCCGACCTTAGTTGTTCTGAAATTTTTACTCATAATTTTAAATTCTTGATAATTAAAATAATTTCACCGCGCCTTATCTCGTCTTTAGATTCAATAAAACGCAAATAAAACTATTCTGTTGTATAGACGAATTGGCTCGACTCAACCAAATTCTAAATCCTATACAAATGACAATTAACTTATAATCAACTAACAAAAGAATTGTTGAAATTCCAATTCTCTGTATCTAGATTATATGCCCCTTAAAATAAACCTGCAAAATAATAATGTGGATAACTGGGTTAATCGACCGTGGGCTTTAATTTAGAGGCATAGATTATTATAGTAAATTAAAACAAAAATAGTCAATAAAATCAGGCATTAATCAATTATTTAGTAATTTTGTCAAGATTTTCAGAAGGAGGTGAAAAATAGACCCTCCATCTTCTTTCGCCTTCGGCTAATAATTGGCCGGTTTGAACAAGGTCTGAGAGGTATCTTTGAACAGTTTTTTTGCCAATATCTTGAAAAATAAGGGCTATTTCTTTGATAGTTTTTTTGCCGTTTTCTTTTAAGAAAGAAATGATTTTTCGTTTCCTTTCTTCATTTTCTTGATGCATTGCTCCTCTTGTTTTTTTGTCCGATAGAAATTTTTGTCCTTTA
>CAZHEJ010000031.1:0-7966 GCA_964531615.1 uncultured Gammaproteobacteria bacterium
GAGGGGAATATATTTCCGCCGTAGGCGGAATTTATTTTTAACGCAATTTTATGACTAAAAAAGGATGGGGTATAACTGCGATAGCCGTTGTGGCAGTTATTTTTTTTATTCTTCTGACTTACAGTTGTGTCTATGACCGCCTTGTGTTGGTTGAAAAAGGTCTGGCCAGTCCGAATTTTCCTTACACCAAATATTCTCAAGAAGAGCTGAATAAAATGTATCCGCAGTATCCGTTAGAAAATATCAGCACTACTCAGAGTCCAGAAGAAACATATAATAAATTTTTAGAATATGTCAAAGCGAATGATGAAAAGAATGCTTCATCATTGTTTGTGGGTTCAAACAAAGAAGATTTTGTTAATGCTTTAGATAATGCAAAAAAAAATGGAAATTTGTCTAATTTATACTCTAAATTACCTAAAGAGATAAAAAAAGAATATTGTTGGGATACAATATGTGAATATAAAGGGGTTCCTAATGGTGAATCGATTACTTTCCGAAAAACTTTTAATGGTATGTGGCTTATTAAATCATTATGAATGTCTGATATCTAACTTGCAATTTGGAAATTGATTTATGTATAGGAGGCAGAAAAAATTATTTACAGGTTATATAGCTATATTTTTATGTTGCTTTTTTCTTTTTGTTTTTGTCTCGGTTATTACGTTGTATGACCGAGTTTTTAGTTATGATACAACTGTGGCACATCCTACAATTGCAGAATTGGCAGCGAAACTGTATAATGAACAATTTCCAGATAAAAAATTAACTGATGAAGAAATAAATTGGATAAAACAAGGAACGATTGACGAAGATAATCCTACCCGTTGGCTTAATCATTTTTATGATCCGGTATACAACCATGGTATTTGGTTTGGAAAACAGCAGTTGTCAGCTAAAGAATGGTACAATAATCCTTCAGCCCAGAAAAATTTTTCTTTGGGAGACTATACATGGGGTAGAGCTTTGGCCGAGTTAAAAGATGGAAATGAGAAAGAGGCATTTAAAGGTTTAGGCCATCTGATCCATTTACTGTCAGATATGACAGTACCCGCTCATACTAGGAATGATATTCATGTAGTTGGAGATTCTTATGAGCAGTTTTTGAAGTATAATTGGCGATTGGTAAATGGTAAATTAGAAAATAGTTTTCAATCAGTATCTGATTTGGACAAGTTATTTGATGATTTATCTAAGTTATCTAATCGTGGTTTTTATTCTGATGATACTATAAATAATAAGAAGTACATTCTTCCAAATTTAAATAGTGAAATTTTGTTAGATGACTATTTTTTTGCTAAAAATGGAGATTGTAATTATAAATTGGTTCATCGTAAAGTATCTTTAGTAACGGAAAAAATAATATACGAATTAAATGATGAGGTGTTAAGTGATTATTCTTTTTGTCTTCTTCCTCGTGCTATTAGTTACAGTGCTGGGGTGATAAAACTGTTTTTTGACGAAATTGAAAAGGGAGTTAAATATGATGTGCCTAAAACCAAAATAAGCTTTTTGGGAAAGACGAATGAATTGTTAGGCTTTGCAATTAACAAGGCAGGCGAGCTGTGGGATAAATTAAAAGGCAAAGATGAAACTCTGGTTATGGCAGAACTGCCGCCGACCTTGAGTCCAATAGCGCCGGAAGCGGTTTCCCCTCCCCTTGATATGGCAGAAGTTAAGGCGAGCTCGCCATTCCCGGTGTCGGATTTGAAAAAGAATGCTGAAGCGCAGGCGCAAACACTGCCAAGTACAGAGATTGTTGTCGCGCCAGAGCCAGAGCTAATTATAATTTTTGAAGATAAAAAAGAAGATAAAAAGACAGAAACTGAAAAAAGCTTGCAGACCGCGCTGCCAGTAACTTCAACCGCGCCGATTGTTTATTATACCTACAGTTATGGAAGCGGAGGCGGAGGAGGGGGAGGAGGGGGTGGTTTGCACAGTAGCAGTAATAGTAATAATGACCAATCTTCAAGCTCCAATGACCAAACTGATTCAAGTAATCAAACCGCTACTTCAACACCGGAAACGACCACAACCACGCCAGAAATTATTTTGCCAAAGGTCAGCGTCAATACCGCAACAACGCCTATTAACATTGCCACAACCACAATTTCTGGGACAAAAAATGAGGCAACAGCCAATATTATTTTGAACGTCACAAGTACAGTTAGCTATCCTTCCAGCACAGCCTGGCAGGCAGACTTATATTTGCCAGACGGAGAAAATATTATTGAGGTTTATGGAGAAAACAGTACGGGTCAGCATTCCGTGACGAGTACAATTACAATTATTGTTGATACAACAGCCCCTGACGTTCCGAGTATAAATGTTGTTCAAAGCGAGTTTGCCACGCCGACTTTGTATGTTTCTTGGCAAAGTTTAGATTCAGGCACTGGCGTTGACAATTTTGATGTTGAGTATTCAAATAGCGCGGTTGAATGGACAAGGATTTTCACAAATACCACTGGCACAGATTATGCAATGGAAGCGGAACGTCTGAAAACATACCAGTTCAGAGCGCGCGCCTATGACAAGATTGGCAATATTTCTGAATGGAGCAATGGACAGCAGATAATTCCTGACTGGCCAAAGAGCGTGGTTATAAATGAAGTTGCCTGGATGGGCACTGGACCGAGTGCTACACAGAGATCTGATGAGTGGCTGGAGCTTTACAATAATACTGGCGCAGACATCAATTTGACAGGCTGGAAAATTTTTACCGGCTCCACACCGCTTAATTTTACTAATCTTGTAAACCCAATTATTTCAGCCAATGGCTATTTGCTTTTGGAAAGAACAGATGATAATGCGGTTTATGATATTCCGGCTGATATTATTTTCACTGGCGATATTCCCAACAGCTGTTCCGGGTTGACTTTGGCTGACGCATCAGGAAATACGATTGACCAAATTGGATGTAGCGGCGCTAACTGGTATGCCGGCAACACCAGCGATTACCGGACCATGGAGCGTCTTTCTCCCACAACCCCAGGCGGACTGGCTACAAACTGGCAGGCGAGCGATTCCGTAGTGCCAAAAGGCCGGCCTTATGGAGGAAGCGTTATTTATGGTTCGCCTAAATTGCCGAATACGGGTTATTGGCTGTTAAAAGGCAGTTTAGCTTCCTATTATTCAAATTTAATCAGTAATAATATTTTGACTCTTACTAAAGCGCACAGCCCTTATTTTCTTGATTACCAAACTATTATTCCAACCGGATTGACAGTGAAAGTTGAACCGGGCGCGGTTTTGGTGGGCTATGACAGAAGTTCGTTTTTTGATGTGTCAGGAGAATTGCAGTTTAACGGGACCGCAGAAGAACCGATTATTATCACTTCTGCATTGGATAATAATTATTTTCATCGTCCGGATTTTTCCACACTCTCCAGCGGCCAGCCGGCGGGCGGTGACTGGGGCAGGATTGAAATCAAACAGGGCGGAAAATTTTCTGCGAGCCAGGCACGATTTTTGTACGGCGGTTCGCGTTTTTACAAATCTTCCGGCTGGGTCTATGGCCAGTACATGGCGCAGGCCATACGCAATCTCGGCGGCGAAATTGATTTGAACAACGCGGAATTCAGAAATTTTTACCTTGAAACGCGTGAAAATGAAAAAACATATAATGCGCTGGTCTGGTCAGAATCATCAGCCGTAGGAACAGCTACAACCACAGTCCAAAATTCCCTTTTTTCCGGCGGTTATATTGCAGTGAAGAATAATCAAAGCAGTGTAAGTTCAACAATCATTGGAAGCACTTTTGAAAATTTTTCCAATCCCACAGGCCCGATTGTCTCGCAATATAATTTTCCAGCATTTTCTAACAATATTTTCATCAGCAATTCTTCAGACATGATGGATTTAGGCGGCTGGACTTTGAACACTGATGCCACGCTCAATCCCGGAGTAAATTATTTGTTCAATTCTATCACTGTTCCCGCTGGTTTGACTTTGACAATTTCTCCGGGCGTTAATTTGATGATGAAAAGCGGCGACATACAAGTAAATGGCAGTCTAAAAGCCTTAGGTGCTGTAGAAGCGCCAATAAATATAAATCCGCTGGCAGGCTGGCAGTGGGGAATTCTGCTTTTTAGCAATTCTGATTCTGTTTTACAGAATGTCAATTTCAGCGGAGGAAATGTCAGCAGTCTGCGTCCGGTCACCAGCCGTGGGGTAATCACAGTAGAAAATTCAAATTTATTGGCAGAAAATATAGATATCATTGACAGCGATAGGCCGGAGAGCATGATATATTTTAATAATTCAACTGTGGATATAAAAAATAGCAGTCTGGTTTGGACTGCTCCTTGGCATCTTGGTTCATGGCTTACGCGGGGAATTACTTTAAACGGCGGAGTGCTGAATCTGGACAATGCGAGTTTCAACCAGATGGATTATGGCATTTATATCATCAGCGGGCAGATCGGCGAAATGGAAAACATGGACGCGGATAATTTTCAAAATATCTCCATCAGCAACCAATGGCCTTTAGCCTTTTAATCTTAAATTCTTTAGCTCCTCGCGCGTAATCTTTCATCTGCGGTTCGCTCCAGTTTTGCTCTAAAAGGGATTTGTTGATGTCTGTGATTTCAATTTTTTCCTGCCTTACGCCGTGGTTATAAAGGCCGTCATTCGGGTATTGGAAAGAGTGAATATATGTTATTGTCATTCCGAGCGAGCCCGAGCTTGTCGAGGGCGACGAGGAATCTTTCGAAGAAAAAGTACTTTGGGGTATGTTAGTTTTTTGTAGTTCATCAGAAGTTGGCTTCGAAAGTTCCTTCGTCGCTTCGCTCCTCAGGATGACATTAGTCACAAGCAAAACATGGTTATAATCTTGTTTTGGCCCAGCGCCCATAATGATAATCATATCGCCCGGCCTGATGTCTTTTAAATTCACTTCCACGCTATTTACTTCATGATTTAAAGTGCCCACGCCGGTATTTTCCACTGGCCTTAATTTTACCAGCAATTTTCTGAAAGGGTTTTTAAACCACGGGCGTTTTAAAATTTTATGCAAAGAGCCCAGCCCCTGCGCTTTTGCTTCAGCGTCCAGAATATGATAAGACAAGGCAGAGCAATCAATTCCTAAATTATTATCAACCAGGAATTTTTTAAGCTCTTCATTATTTAATTTTTCCAGATTAATTTTTTCTCGCAAAGAGAGTATCACTGCTTCCTCAACAATGTCTTCTGCGCTTCCTTTGCCGACCAGCGCGCGCAGGCCGGCTCTCACTTTTGCCCTGCGGTTGTTGAAATATGGACAGGAAACATTTTTGCCGGGGAAGGGGAGAGCAAGATAATTTTGAATAACTTCCAAAGCTGGTTGTGATAAAGTAAGTTTCATAATTTCTAATTCACCTAATTACCTAATTCACCTAATAAAATTTTTAATTATTTAATATTTTTACAATTTTTTCCCCAGTTTTATTAAACTCGTTATGTTTTTTCGTAATCCCGCATTTTGATTGGATTCGCAATAAATCAGAGTTGGGCTCAGTGTTGTTATAGGAGATAGTTTTGAAACCAAGCATTTGCAGATTTTTTATCTGTTGTTTTGTGTTATGTGATACGTGCTTTGTGATACGTGATATAATCTGCGCTCCATCTTTTATTTTGATTAAATTATATTTTTTTAAGTCCTTTCCCAGCAATGCCATTAAATGCGCTTCAAATACTGTAAGAGCTTTTAGCTTATAGCTTTTAGCTTTTAGTTGCAATTGAGATTCATAAACCGCAGAAGCAGGCTGCCGGCAGTTTATTTCCAATAGATAAAGCTTGCCAGTTTTTTCATTTACCACAACATCAATGCCGAACAATCCGCGCCAGCCGTCTTTTTGCAACCGCTTGCCAACGTCATAAGCGATTTTTTTATACTGCAGGATTTGCTTTTTGCTTAAAATTTTATGCGGAAGCGCCCAGTCATTCCCCACTGTGGCAAAATTTCTGTCAGTGAAAGGCTTTAACCCCGTAATTTGGTAACTTATATTTCCGATTAAAATTTTATTTTTTGAAACTATATTATTATTTGTAAACAAAGGCCCTTCAATATACCTGGCAATGCGCGCTTCGCGTTCGGGAAATATTTTTTTGATTTCATCCAGCTGTTTTTTTGATTCAATCAAAATAGTTCCAGAGCCAGTGTGCGAGCGGTTGAATTGAAGTATAAATGGCTTTTTTGTAAATTTTACATCCCGGCATTTTTGCACCTCATAGCTGGGCAGATATTTTTTCAGCGGGCCGAGCCATTCAATCTGCGAGATTTTTTCTTCAACTTTATTTGACAATTCAGCAGGCGGGTTTAAAAGTTTCCAGCCGTTTTCCGCGCAGATTTTTTCTATTTGCAGAGTGTTTTTGAAGACGAGAATGCCAACACCCCCCCTGCCCCCCCTTATTAGGGGGGAATTGACAAATAACTTTGTTTTTGGATGCTGTAAAAGCTCCCAGGTATCCAGCATTTTTTTATCTTTCACCAGCAAAATATTTTTTTTGTTTTTTGCTGTCTGCTTGGCAAAATCAGTATAATTTGAGATAATAAAATAGCCTTGTGTATCAAGATCAAATCCCAGGGCGCGCTCAATGTCGCGGCTTACATAGATAACAGGCTGCTTATTAAGAGAAAACATAGCGTGGTCATTATAGTAAAATTAACAGGAAAAATCAAGATGGTTATGCAGGAATTGTATAAAAAATTAAAAGAGTTCGGCCATGTCAGAATAAACGAACCGCTTGCCAAGCATACGACATTTAAAATCGGCGGGCCGGCGGATTTTTTTGTTGAAATAGAAGAAACATCAAAATTGGTTGAACTGTTGAATTATCTGATGGGCGAGGGGATTGAATTTTATATTATTGGCGAAGGAAGCAATCTGCTGATTAACGATGAAGGATTTCGCGGAGTTGTAATTAATATAAGAGATACGAGATATGAGATACGAGATAATACGATTGAGGCATGCGCTGGTGTTTTGTTGAGCGCTATTGTTTCTGCCACTATTCAAAATAGTTTCACTGGTTTTGAGTGGGCAGCGGGGGTTCCAGGAACAGTCGGCGGGGCAGTACGTGGCAATGCAGGCGCTTATGGAGGCTCTACCAGCGACAATTTGGTTAAAATAGAAATCTGGGAAAATGGCGAAGTCAGGGAAATATCAAAAGAAGAATGCGGTTTTTTTTACCGCAATAGCATGTTTAAAAATAATCCGGGAATAGTTATCCTGCGCGCCTGGTTTGAATTTAAGCCGGGCGATAAAAAAGCTATTCTGGCTTTGGTGCAGGAGCATATGCAGGCCCGCAGCGCGCGGTTTCCGCGCTATCCTTCAGCCGGTTGTTTTTTCACAAATATCAAGATAGAAAAGTGGTCCAGCGACAAATCGGTTTTGCCAAAGGAGTTTTTGGAGCGCGGGGGAGTGCCGGCCGGCTGGCTGGTGGAGCAGGCTGGTTGCAAGGGATTGAAAATCGGCGGGGCAATGGTGTCAGAACAGCACTGCAATTTTATAATTAATGTTGACAATGCGACCCAGAATGACGTGCTGGCAATTGTTGAGGAAATTAAAGAAAAAGTGTATAATAAATTCGGAATAGAGCTGGAACAAGAAGTTGAGATAAAGAAATAACTAATATCTTAAAAATAAAATATGATTATTAATATCAAAGGTTCAAATATAAATCTCACAGAGCCGATTAAGCAGTATGCGGAGGATAAAATAATGGGATTGACGAAATTTTTTTCCAATATCACGCAGGCGGATGTTGATATCGGGATGCAGTCGCACCACCACCTTAAAGGCAAGATTTATTACGCGGAAGTCAATCTGCACGTTCCTGGGAAAATTCTGCGCGTGGTAAGGGACTGCGAGGATTTGTACAAGGCGATTGACAAAGTGAAAGACCATCTGAAAGTTGAATTGACAGGGCTGAAAGAGAAGATGAGGAGGAAAGACAAGAAGGTGTTGAGAGAGGAGAAGGAATATCA
>CAZHEJ010000032.1:0-7341 GCA_964531615.1 uncultured Gammaproteobacteria bacterium
ACCATGCTACGGTTGCTGACTGGGTTGAGTTTGGCGTTGACTTGTCTTATGAAGCCGGCTTGGATGCCAAGGGCGATACTACTGGAGACGCAATTACGATTGAAACATCCACGGCTTACGCGACTCCGAACGCGATAGTGTATGCCAACAGGCGGACTATTGCTGTGGGCGCTTTGTCAGTAACAACACTGGCGTCCCCCGCGGCATCAACAGTTGCCGCTGGCACGTCTCAACATCAATTCAGCACGATTGACTTGGATGCCACGGCGTCTTCTGAAAATGTGAAGATTACCGCGTTTGAAATCAACCTTATTGTAGGTTCTGCGGAATCCAATCAACTTCAAAACATCACCTTTAAGGTGAATGATAAAGATGCCACATACCGCACTTTGAGCACTATAAAGAATGGTGAACTAGCAACCGCTGGCACTGATGATGAAATCAGCGTGTCTCTGCCTACGGCAGACCAAATTATAGTGAAAGCAGGCAAAAAGGTGACAATGAAGATATACGCGGATATTTCTGCTAGCTGTTCAGCCGCTGACACCTTCAGAATTAATATCAATAACGCTGCTAATGACGCGTCAGAGACAACCACAGTAACAGCTCAAGGAGTATTAACCGGCGCCACTATCACGCCAACCTACAGTGCTTCTGTGGCAGGAACAATGACAGCAGGCACTGCCGGTGGACAGCTTGAAGTAGCTTTGTCGTCTGATAGTCCAAGCGCCGCGATTATGGCCGCTGATACTAATGTAACCCTCGCCTCTTTCAAATTCCTGGCAACAAGCACTGAAGATGTGGAGCTTGATTATCTGTATGTGACTCAAGTGGTAACACTTACCGCGTCAAGTTCTTATACTGATTATGATTACATTTGGTTTGAAGACGCATCTGGCAATGAAATTGCCGGAACACGGATGTCTCCGACCAACACTAATCCGTACATAGACTTTACTGATGACGCCTTTATTGTGGAGGCAGACGGCAGCGCGGAAGTGCTGTACCTCAAGGCAAATTTGGCCCCGATAGGCAGCTGCGCAAGCTTAACCTGCACCGGAGCAAACGGCACTCCTGGCCACAAGCTTGGTTATAAGATTACTGCCGCGGCCACTGATGTTGTAGCAGTCGGACACAGCACTGGTTCAGGCACCACAGAATATGCAGGAACAGTCGCTCCTACAGGCAATACGCATTACGTGTACAAAGCATATCCGGTAGTTGCTAAGAAATCTGTCGGCACCACTGCTCTTGCCAATGGCACGCGCGATCTGTTCAAGTTCCAGGTTTCGGCTGTCAATGGCGATATAGCTTTAGGCGGTTTCACATTTGACATTTCCACGACTACCGCGAGCATTGTTGCCGCCACCTGTTATTTGTATGATGTGACTGAATCAGCCGAAGAGCAGATAAATGATACGGGCGGATGCCGAACAGTTGCTACTGACAATGGCACTTATGGCAATAAGACGTCAACAACGCTTTATGCCACTGGTTTAGTTGTGAAATTTACTGGCCATGGGGATGACTGGGATACAACGCAAACCAATGACCAGATTACCGTGTCGCCGAATGTGCCGCGCACATTTATACTGCGTGGTAATGTAACAGGCGCTGCTTCAGGCGCTTCAGTTTCAACTGGTTTGGCTGGCGATTCAGCAACTATAATCGGAGCAGAATTCGGTTCAACCAATATGGTTGCCGCTACAGCTGTTGAAAGAATGGGAGACAGGGATGACTTTATTTGGTCAGATATAAATGACAATGGCCATAACGATGCCACAACTGATTGGACAAATGGCTATCTTGTCTCTGGCCTGAATTCGTCAACCAGTACATTAGAGACTGTTGCTTATTAAAGTTAAGCTATCTATCCAATAGAAGCTTAAAAATACAAAATCCGCCGAAGAGGCGGGTTTTGTTTTGCGTAAAAATTTTAATTGTGTTATATTATTGTCAATTGTCATTTAAACTATATGTCCAAGAAATACATTTTACTTCTAATTGTTGTTTTGTTGTTAGTGGCAGTTGGATGCTGGTATTGGCTAACCAGCCCAAAAAGCGTTAATTGGGACAATCCCGTTGAAGTTTTCAATGTGGAGGCGCCGGCTAGCTTCAGTGATTATCAAAAAGACAGGCTGGAAGAAAAGATAACTGAAGCCAAAAAGCTTTACGAAACTAAAAAAGGAGACACATGGACCTGGATTGTGATTGCCAATATGTACAAGTTTGTGGAAGACTATGACAGGGCCATAGGCGCTTATGAAAGGGTGTTGTCTATTCAGCCGATGGAAGTTATTTCAATGGGCAATTTGGCGCATATTTATGAAAAATACCAGCCGAATTATGAAAAAGCAGATTATTATTACAAACGTTTATTAGAAGCTGTTCCCGGCGTGCCCAATTATAACATAGATTATGCCAAGTTTTGCGATAATAAATTGGGCGACCAAGACAAGGCAGAGGAAGCTTATTTGAACGGCCTGCAAAATACAGATAATAATCCTGATATGCTGATTGCAGTAATCAGGTTTTATCAAGGCAGGAATAATATGGAAAAAGTTTCTGAATATTCCAAATTATTGCTGGAATTAAATCCTGATAATGAGCTTTACAAACAGGAATTCGGAGAGTTTGCCAAGTAATTTTTATGGCTTCTTATTTAGAAAAGATAATTAAAGGGCTGATTTGTTTGACTTTTTTCGTTCCATTGGTTTTAGTGCCTGCCAGTTTTATTTTTCCTTTTATTGTCCCGAAGATACTGGTGTTCAGAAGCTTGGCCCTGCTGATGCTCGGCGCTTATTTATTGCTTTTACAGGCAAATTGGCAGAAATATAAAATTACTTTTAGTTGGATTGATTGCGCAGCGCTTTTATTTTTTTCCAGCTTTGCTGTCTCCACTTTTGCCGGCATTGACTGGTATAAAAGCTTTTGGGACAATCATGAGAGGATGCTGGGCTTATTTACGATTTTTCATTTTGTCGCTTATTATTTTATTGTAAGCAAAGCAATCGGAGAGTGGAAAGAGTGGCGCGTTTTACTGCGCGTATTTTTGTTTGCCGGCCTGCTCGTGATGTTTATCGGCATGATTCAAAAAGCCAATCCGGATTTTATGCTCAATCGCGGTTCAGACAGAGTTTCCGCCACTCTAGGCAATGCCATTTATTACAGCGGTTATGGCCTATTTTTGATGTTCATCAGTATTTTGTTATTCTTAAAAGAAGAAAATAAATTTTGGAAATATTTTGCTTTAGTTTCAGGTATTTTTGGCTTTTTGGGAATTTTTTGGGGAGGAACGAAAGGCACTTTTTTGGGATTAATAACCGGCGGCATAATACTGCTTTTTACCTATTTGTTTACAACCAGAGAACAGAGAAAATTAAAATATATTGCCTGGAGCTTGCTCTTCCTGATGATTGTTGTCTTGGGGTTATTATTTAATTTCCGCAAAACTAATTTTGTCCAAAATATTCCCGGTGTAGGCGGTCTGATGAACATTTCTTTTTCTGAAGGCACGGCCAGCACGCGGCTAATGGCCTGGGGGATAGCGCTAGATGCTTGGAAAGAAAGGCCTGTTTTTGGCTGGGGGCCTAACAATTATTATTATGCTTTTAACAAATATTATGCTCCTGAATTTTTAGAACACGGCTGGGGCGAGACATGGTTTGATAATGCGCACAGCGCGGTGATGAATACTTTGGCAGTGCAGGGATTAACTGGGATTCTGGCCTATTTTTTGCTGTTTATTGTCCCAGCGATTGTTTTGCTCAAAAGTTTTCTCGCTGGCCGGACAGACAAGCATGTTCTGGCTGTCGGGCTGGCCTTTTTGGCAGGGCATTTTGTGCACAATTCCACTGTATTTGAAAACCCGACTTCTTATCTTTATTTCTTTTTCTTTCTAGCTTTTATCAATTCACAAACTACAAGCTATAAGCTACAAGCTACAAGCTATAAGAAAGAAAGGGAAATTTCATTGGGTTTGAGTGCCGTGGTATTTTTAGTAATTTTGATATTGATATATTCCACCAACATCAATCCTGCTCGGGCGAATATGTCTGCTCTTAATACTTTAAGAGCTGTTTACAGCAATCCAATAGCGGGAATTGAAGTTTACAAAAAAACAATGGCGATTCCCTCGCCTCACATTGACGACATACGGAATGATTTTGCCCGTGTTGTAAATGAGATAACATCAGCCATGATAAATAGCAAGATGGATAACAGCAAGATTAAGGAAATTTTGAATATTGCTCTGCAGGAATGCCAGAAAAATCGCGAATTGCATCCTTTGGATATTCGCGTCCATCTTCAGCAGTCGCAGTTGAATTCTTTGTCTGCGCTGGTCAGCAATGAGGCGAAGTATCTTTGGGAAGCGGAAAAAAATCTTGAAGAGGCGCTAAATTTGTCTCCCAAACGTCAGCAGCTTCAATATATGCTTGCTATGGTGAAATTACAATTAAACAAACCGCAAGAAGCGGTGCGTTTGCTGGAAGACAGCATTGCCAATGATGATAAAATAGGTGAGGGATGGGCGAGATTGATTTATGTTTACAGCCAGATTGGCCAAAAGGAGAAAGCCGTGGCGCTTTTAGAAGAGGCAGAAAAGAAAAATATCGCTTTTGACGAACGTTTGCAGGGGATTATAGGCATGGCTCTTCCTGATAATTAGAAGAATAAATAGCTTTGGTTTTGTTTATCATCTCCTCCAGCGAGGGGATGTTTTTTTTGGTTGAAGCCGGATTTTCCATGGTTTTAATAATTGCCTTTGCCAAAATTTCCGGATTTTCAGGACTAATTGCATTTGGCGCCAGCTCTTTTATCCCGCCAACATCTGTGGCTACAATCGGCAGTTCCGCCGCTACAGCTTCAAGAATAGTGTAAGGCGTCCCTTCTTTTCGCGATGGCAGAACAAACAAATCAAAAGCTTTTAAATATTGCGCGGCGTTGTCTATGGTTCCAGTCAAATATACTGTATCTCCTAATTCATAATTCTTAATTCTTAATTCCAGATTCTTTCTTTCCGGCCCCTCTCCGATGATAAACACCCGTAGCTTGTAGCTTATAGCTTGTAGCTTATAGCTGTTGTCAATTATTTTTACCGCTTCAATCAGCACATCCAGCCCTTTTGTTTTATATAAATTGGCAATAGTCCCAACCAGTATATTATCCCCGCCCCGTATCAAAGTACGGGGTAAACTCCGGCGGGGATCCAGAAATCGTCTCGCTTTTTCCCTATCCAAAAACTTCGGTATTTCAATCCCCAGCGGTATTTTAACCAGCTTTTTTTTACCCACTTTGTCATTCCTGCGAAAGCAGGAATCCAGTCCATCCTGATAATCTCTATCAGACAACACAATAATTTTATTTTTCCAGCGCGCTGTAAATCGTTCTAAAAAGCGATAAAGCCAGCGGCCAAGTTTCCGGCTCGGCTCATTGAACACCCAGCCATGCACTGTGTAAATGATTCTCATTTTGTCATTCCCGCGAAGGCGGGAATCCAGTATCAATAATTTGGCAAGCGCACCAATTATCCCTGTTTTTGAGCTGTTGAGGTGGATAATATCAGGTTTGAGAGTTTTATACAGTTTAGCCAGCTCAAAAACAGCTAAAATATCATGAATAGGAGAGATACGACGGACGAGGTGTTTTAGTTGTATACTTTCCACTTTCCACTTTCCACTTTCCACTTTATTTTGCAAATCATTTTTCCCATCTTTTTCTCCAATAGCAACAAATACTTCAAAATCGTCTTTTAAGCTATTAACAAGATCGTATACATATCGTTGCGCTCCTCCCCACTCGCCCTGGGTTATCACATAAAGCAGAGTTTTTTTCATAGTTCAACAAGTTCACTACAAGTAAATACATTTTAAAGCATTAAGGCGCAAAAAGCAAAGCATTCAGGAGTTATCCACAGGCGGTATTTGCATATTCATTACAGAAGTTAGCTGATATGGTATAATATAGGCATTATAAAAATAGAAAATAGTTATTTTTTCTATTCACTCAAATGAATGAAGTTTTAGAACAAGCAAAAGTTGAAGAAAAAAAGAGCAGTTTAAAAAGAGGACAAAAGAAAAATAAACTGCAGATTTTGCTTATTATTTCAGTTGCGATTTTATTTGTGATTGTATTGGTTCTTGGTTGGTATATTTTTGATGTGCTGGGAGGAAAAATGGAAAAATTAGAAACAACTGACTTATCAAAAGATAATAAACAAGAAGCGCAAGAAGTTTTAGATTTATCCAATAAAGACCCGGAAGCCGGCGGAGTGGTGGAAAAAGTTTCAAAACACATTTTGCTGCCAGCGCGTGATTTTCAGGTTTATACAGTGAATGACGCTTCAGCTCTTTGGAAAGAAAATCCAGTGCTCTATCAGTATGTACTGAATGGCAGCAAGCTGGTGGCTTATGACACAGGAATCATAGTTTATAATCAGGAACTGGACAAAATTGTTGATGTGATTCAATTTTACGGCGAACGGGAAAAAAAACTTCAAAGCGCTAATATTAGCGCAATTAAATAAAAATTTAATTTTTAATTTTTCATTCGCATATGAATAATTCATTTTGGATGAAAATAAGGCAGGGAGTAAAATTTTTACCCTACCTTGTTTGCCTGGCATTTTTGTTTGCCATGCCAGTGATAGCATTGGCGGCAACCACAGTCGGCGATGCCGTTTCAGTTGGCACTACGCTGGCAGTTACAGGAGCCACTACACTTAATGGCGCTGTCACTTTGGGTGATGCGGTGAACGACGCTATTACAGTGACTGGCAGATTAGGGACCTTAACGATTTCCGATGGTTCAACTGCCACCACCTCAATCACTTACAATACTATTAAATCAGGCGTCTTGATTGGGACTTATGATTTAGGCAAGTTCTATGTTGATTCAAGCGGAAATGTAAGTGCTTCGGGAACATTAACTACCTTTGGCGCAGTCACTTTAGGCGACGCGGTTAATGATAGTATAACCATCACAGGAAAACTCGGTACCATTTACATTACTGACGGTTCAACCACATCAACTCATGCTAAAAATTCATTGACACTTGGAGAAGCTACAAGTTACAATCTTGGAAAGTTCTATGTTGATACATCTGGAAATGTAAGCGCATCAGGCACATTGGCCGCTGTTGGAGCCACAACTCTTAATGG
This sequence comes from uncultured Gammaproteobacteria bacterium, assembly GCA_964531615.1. Classification (GTDB taxonomy): domain Bacteria; phylum Patescibacteriota; class Patescibacteriia; order Magasanikbacterales; family UBA922; genus CAZHEJ01. The sequence continues at coordinate 7,161 of CAZHEJ010000032.1, forward strand.
CGCGGTCACTTTGGGTGACGCGGTTAATGATGGCATCACAGTAAATGGACGGTTATTAGGCACTATTAACATCTCTGACGGCTCAACTGCCACAACATCCTTAACTTACAATACTATTAAATCAGGCGTCTTGACTGGAACTTATGATGTAGGTAAGTTCTATGTTGATTCATCTGGAAAT
>CAZHEJ010000033.1:0-2841 GCA_964531615.1 uncultured Gammaproteobacteria bacterium
GGAATTGATTATACAAGAATTAGGGCTTGATTTTGATCTAAATAATAACAGAACTGTACTAGAAAATATTTATAAAATTTACCAAAATAGATATTTGGATAATCTCCAAAATACTAGACAGTGTCAAACATTATTGAAAGATATAAACACAATTGATTATGTTTATAAATATTTTAGGAGCAAGGTAAATATTAGTAATGTTGGTAAAAAAGAGTTGCTGTTGGATAAAGTATTTTTAAGTGGTCAGGATATGTTATGGGGAGAAGATAAAATAAGTTTAAATAATATTTTTAAACGAGGTAATCAATATTTTTAATAGTGAGTAAATAAAGAATTTGCCGCCAAAGGTAAAATGTGATACCATTTTACCAGCGGTCATAATGGCTGGAGAAAAACTTGAAATCGTAAAGAAACGGCAGGCCCCCCGCCAGAGGCGGGCAGGCTCCGCGCGGTCGACCCCCTCCCAGCACCAGACCCTTCGGGTCGGTGCGGGACTGTCGCTTTTGGTCGCGCCTAATGGAGTTTATCCGCCGTAGCTTTAGCAAAGGCGAAAAATTCAGTTCTAATTTTTTGGTATTTTCTCCACGAATCGCGAAAACATGCCGTCTTAGCTCAGCTGGTAGAGCAACTCCATGGTAAGGAGTAGGTCTCGGGTTCAAATCCCGAAGACGGCTCATATTGATTTTTTAATTTTAATTTTTTCTATGCCATCAAAAGAACGCGAGAACATGATAAAGTTTGAATGCACTGCTTGCAAGCATACAAACTATTTTTCACGCAAGAACAAAAAACTGCTCAAAAACAGGCTGGAGCTGAAGAAATATTGCAAACATTGCAGGAAGCACGTGTTGCATAAAGAAACCAAGTAAATATAAAGGCGGGGTTAGTTTAATGGTAGAACTGTGGTCTCCAAAACCACTAGCGGGGGTTCGATTCCCTCACCCCGTGCTAGAGATAGGGGGTGATATTATGAAATTAGACAAAAATATCGTGGGTTTGGCTCTGGGCATATTTTTTGCCATAGTCCACGCATTGTGGGCGATTTTGGTTTGGATCGGTTTGGCAAAACCATTTTTGGATTTTGTGTTCAAACTGCACTTTATGACAATGGATTACAGTATAGAGGCATTTGGATTTTTAAGGGCGCTTGGGCTTTTGATTATGACTTTTGTTGTCGGCTATGTAATAGGCTGGGTTTTTTCCGCATTTTGGAACAAGTTTAATAAAGCCTGACGCCAATATGCGAATCTATGCCGATGTCCACAGAACAAATTTCATCAGTCATTACACGGATAAAGCAATACAACGGGCTTTCATTTGCAGAGGCTAAGAAGCGCTTGGAGTTTTTCGGAGAGAACGTCCATCTGGCGCGGAAAAAGAAAGCCTGGCTTAAGCGGTTGGTTAGAATTTTAACCGAGCCGATGATACTGCTTCTTTTGGGAGCGGCGATTTTGTATTTTTTCATCGGCGATAAGATTGAAGCAACGATTTTGCTTTGCTCAATAATTCCCGTATTGCTGATTGAATTCATACAAGAACAGCGCACTGACGAGGCAATCAAGGCGCTGGATAAAATGATGGTCCAGTTTTGCGCGGTATACCGCAATGGAGAAATCAAAAAAATGGAAATAAAATATCTGGTTCCCGGAGATTTGGTCTATCTCACAGCCGGAGATTGCATTCCCGCAGACGGCTGGTTGGTTAAGTCTTCTGGTCTAATGGTTGACGAATCAATGCTCACCGGAGAGTCAGTGCCAGTGGCAAAATCAGAAGCATCTGAATTACTGGAAAAATTGCAAGAAGAAAACAGCAAATTGTCGCAGGGAACGATGATTGTCCAAGGGGAAGGGCATCTGCTTGTGGAAGCAACCGGCAAAAACACTGTTTATGGCCAGCTTGGCAGTTTATTGGAAAAAATAGAACAGAAACCGACTCCATTGCAGAAAAAAATCCGCCATTTGGTGCGCATGGTGGCGATTACAGCTTTATTTGTGGCTTTGAGCGCGGGTTTTATTCTGGCCTTAAACCGCGGCTGGACAGAAGGATTTTTAGGCGCAGTAACCATGGCCATGTCTTTAATCCCTGAAGAATTCCCGGTAGTATTCAGCGTGTTTTTGATTATGGGCGTTTGGCGGATGACCAAGCAGAATGCCCTGGTGCGGGAAATGGCAATGGTTGAAACGCTCGGCTCTGCCAATGTAATCTGCGCAGACAAGACAGGCACGTTAACTGAAGGAAAAATGTCATTGGAAAAAGTTTTTTACAGAGGAAAAATCTGGGATTGCAATAAAATCAGCATGGACAGCGCTGTTTTTGCAGAGCTCATCAAAGCCACGCTTTTGTCGCTTGAACAGATTGCTGTTGACCCGATTGAAGTGGAAGTTCAGAGATTTGCCAAACAGATGAAAATTGACGTGGGAAGCTTTTACCGCGAACACAATCTGCTTGAAGACGGGTCATTCAACGTCAAAACAAAGATGGTGCATCATTTGTGGCAAGGCGGCGTTGATTGCGTCCAGTATACTGCCGGCGCTCCGGAATCAGTTCTGCGCTGTTCGCAGATGCACCCGGCGGATAAAAAGAAAGCGGAAGAGGCCAATAACGAATTGGCTGGCCAAGGATATCGCTTGATTGCTGTCGCTAGAAGAAAATGCAATGAGAATAAAAAAATAAGCGCAGAAGACATGGAATTCGTCGGTCTATTGGCAATGAGCGATCCTCCGCGCCACGGAGTCAAACAAGCAATTAATATCTGCCAGCAGGCCGGCATCAGGGTTATTATGATTACTGGCGATAACAAGCTTACGGCGCATAGCGTCGCTGAACATATTGGTTTAAGCC
>CAZHEJ010000033.1:2851-7252 GCA_964531615.1 uncultured Gammaproteobacteria bacterium
GAGCTTACGAGGGACGGCTACGCTGAAAGTGTAGATTTCGGCCACAACGGGGTCATTAACAGAGGGGAGGATTTGGAAAAGCTTTCCCCGGCGGCTTGGCAGGAAGCGGCTAAACGGCACGATATTTTCGCCCGAGTCCGGCCTGAGCAGAAGTACCGGATTGTTGATGCTTTACAGTCGTCAGGCGCAGTAGTGGCCATGACTGGAGACGGAGTGAATGACGCGCCGGCTCTGAAAAAAGCCGACATAGGCATTGCCATGGGGCAAAAGGGGACTGAAGTGGCGCGCGCCGCTTCTGGCATAGTGCTGATGGACGATAATTTCGCCTCTATTGTCAATGCAGTGCGCGAAGGCCGGCGCATTTACGACAATCTCAGGCAGGCATTTGTGTTTTTATTTTCATTCCATCTTCCGATTGTCGGGCTGGCAATTATTCCGTTGTTTTTCGGCCAGCCCATGGTTTTTCTGCCGATCCACATAATTTTTTTGGAATTGATATGCGACCCTGCGTCAGTGCTTGGTTTTGAAAGAGAAAAAGCAAGGCGCGGGCTTATGCGCGAATTGCCTCGGCCGGCGAAAGAATCGCTGATAAATCCCGGGTTATGGTGGAAAATCATCAGCCAGGGGCTGGCGATTTTGGCTGTGAGCTTTGGCTTGTATTATTATTTTGCTTTGCTAAAAGGGGATATTGGGCTCGGCAGAACCACTGCTTTTGTTTCATTGGTGGCATCGCAGGTCTTTCTGATTCTTTTCACGCGCGAATGGCATCAGATAAAGAGCAACAAGCTTCTGCTCGGCATTTCTGCCGCGACATTGGCAATGATAATTTTAATTGTTTCTCTATCTGCTCTTCGGCAGGTTTTTCATCTTACAGCCATAAGCTGGACTGAAGCCGGGCTTGTGTTTTCTCTGCCTTTTATTGCAATGTTGGCTGTCGGGCGGATTTTTTCTTTCAAGCGCGCTTTTTCCAGCCATTAGAAATTTGGTTTTTTGTTTTCATCGCACCTTTTTGGGTGTTTTTTGTATAGGATTTTTTGTTTTAGACACACACTTTGACTTTTTTTGTTTATGCGAGTATAATCTAAACCACTTATGAACGTCTCTGAACTCGCGCGACAACTCCGCATCCAGACCAAAGAACTGCTGGAAATCCTCCCGCAGTATGGTTTTGATATCGGGGGAAAAGCGATTAAAGTGGATACTAAAGTGGCTGACCAGATTGTGCGCCGCTGGAAATTCATCAAGCGCGATTTGGAGGAAAAGAGAAAAAAAGAGCTTGAAGAAAAGAAAAAACTGGAAAAAGAAATGCGCAAGCAATCCGGCCAGAAAGTCGCTTTGCCGGCAAAAATCACAGTGCGCGAGTTTGCCGAGAGGATAAAAATTCCAATAAACCAGATGATAGTTGAATTGATGAAAAACGGCATTCTGGCAAATCAGAACCAATTTATTGATTATGACACGGCCGCGATTATGGCTGAAGAATTCGGCTTTAGCGCGGAAAAAGAAGCCGGAGGAATTGCAGACGAGGCAGAAGAAGCAGGCAAAGCGCAGGCATTGGAACAAGCCTTGTCAACAGCCAAGAATCTTCAGCGCCGCCCGCCGGTAGTTGTTGTTATGGGGCATGTTGACCATGGAAAAACAAAATTGCTTGATGCCATCAGGAGCGCTAATGTGATTGATACAGAAGCCGGCGGAATCACCCAGCATATCGGCGCTTACCAGACAGTCTGGAAAGACCCTAAAAGCAAAGAAGAAAGACTGCTGACGTTTATTGATACTCCGGGCCATGAGGCATTCACAGTCATGAGAAGCAGGGGGGCAAAAGTTGCTGATATTGCAATCATGGTCGTGGCGGCAGATGACGGAGTAAAGCCGCAGACCGAGGAAGTGATTAAAATCATACAAGCCGCCAAGCTTCCTTTTGTCGTGGCAATTAATAAAATTGACAAAGACGGGGCAGACCCAAACCGCGTGCGCGCTGACTTGTCGCAGAGAGGAATTCAAAGCGACGAATGGGGGGGCAGTGTGCCAATGGTGGAAATTTCTGCTAAGCAAAAATTGAATATAGATAAATTATTGGATGTTTTGCTGTTAGTGGCGGATTTAAATCAGGAAAAAATACAGGCTGATGCCAGCATCCCGGCCGTAGGCACGATTATTGAATCCCATATTGATAAGGGCATGGGGCCAGTGGCCACTGTTTTGGTTCAGGCCGGAACTTTACATGCCGGCGATGCCCTGGTTGTGAATGGCGAGATTTACGGCAAAGCGCGCGCCATGAAGAATTATAAGGGCGGAAGTTTAACAACAGCCGCACCTTCTACACCTGTGCAGATTATTGGTTTTAAGGTCGCGCCCGAAGTGGGCGACATTCTTGATGTTGGCAAGATTTTAGGAGCTAAAAAAATAGATGTCCGCCAGAAAAAATCCATTCAGACCGGAGCTGAACAGCAGGCTATTTTTTCTTCAAAAGAAGAAGACAAAGATGAGGAAAACAAGAAAAAGACATTAAATCTGCTGATTAAGACCGATGTGCTCGGTTCTTTGGAGGCCATTATTGGTTCATTGGATAAATTCAAGCATGATGAAGTCGGAGTAAAAATTGTCGGCAAGGGGCTCGGCAATATTAATGAAGACGATATACGAAAAGCTGAAGCTGGCCAAGCCACAATTATCGGATTTAATGTGATTGCCACGCCGGCAGCGCAGGAAGAAATGAGGGAAAAGGACGTTGTTTTTTTGCGCTATGACATAATTTACAATTTAATCAACTGGGTGAGCGAAGAATTAGAAAAAATGCTGTCGGCGGAAAAAATCGTGACGGAATTTGGGATTGTTAAGATTCTGGCAATTTTCCGCACTGATAAAAATGCCATGACAGTCGGCGGAAAGGTTGAAAACGGCAAAGTCTTGCCGGGTTCTTTGGCAAGAGTAAAAAGAAAAGGGGAAATAATCGGGCAAGGAAAAATTTCCCAATGCAAAGTCGGCCCGCAGGATATGAAAGAGGTTGCAACCGGCACAGAATGCGGGATGCGCTTTGAAGGCAAGACAAAGATTGAAATCGGGGATGTTTTAGAAGTTTATAAAGAAGAATCAAAGGCGAGGAAAATAATATTCCAATAATATTTAATATTTTTTATGTCCGAAACAATTCTTACTGATTTAAATTTCGAACAAGAGGTAATTAAATCAACTATTCCCGTTTTTGTGGATTTTTGGGCGCCGTGGTGCGGTCCATGCCAGATGATGGGTTCAATTGTTGATGAGCTGGCAAAAGACTTTGCAGATAAAAAAATTAAAATCGCAAAATTAAATGTTGATGAAAATCAGGTTGTCACCGGAAAGTATCAGGTTATGAGCATCCCAACTTTTTTGGTTTTTAAAAATGGGCAAGTGGTTGATCAAATGGTGGGAGGAGCGACGAAAGAGAAGTTGAAGCAGATGCTTGAAAGGCATATTTAAGTATATGTCCAATCCATTCGCAAATGCTCTTAAACAGCTTGAAAAAGCTGCAAAAATAATAAATTTAGATAAAAACACTCATGAGATTCTAAAGCATCCCGACAGGGTGCTCACTGTTGCTATTCCGATAAAAATGGACAATGGCGATGTAAAAATTTTTACAGGCTACCGCTCGCAATACAACAACGCGCTTGGGCCGTACAAGGGCGGAATTCGCTATCATCCAAATGTAAATTTGGACGAAGTAATAGCTTTGTCATTTTGGATGATGATAAAATGCGCTGTTGCAAACATTCCAATGGGCGGAGGAAAAGGCGGTGTGATTGTTAATCCAAAGGAATTATCACCGGGCGAATTGGAAAGATTATCGCGCGGATACATTCAAAAAATTTGGCAAAATATTGGTTCAGACAAGGATGTGCCTGCGCCAGATGTTTATACCAACCCGACCATAATGGCATGGATGCGGGATGAATACGAAAAGCTTGCTGGGCATTCAGACCCAGGGGTGATAACAGGAAAGCCAGTGAGCCAAGGCGGTTCAGAAGGCAGGGAAAAAGCCACTGCGCAGGGCGGTGTTTATGTAGTAAGGGAATTAGCGAAAAAGATGGGCTTAAATCCAAAACAGACAACAGTTGCCGTGCAGGGTATGGGGAATGTCGGCGGGTTTATGGCAAAAATTTTAGCCGAAGATGGCTATAAAATTGTTGCAATGAGCGATTCCAAGGGCGGTGTTTACAATCAAGACGGAATTGATCCCAATAGGGCCGAAGAGATAAAAAAATCAGGCGGGATGCTTGGCTGTTATTGCATTGGCAATGTTTGTAAAATGGAAGAAATCCCGCAGGCAGGTCCTTGTCGCCATGTGTCCAATGAAGAGCTATTGGAATTGCCTGTTGATATTTTAATTCCAGCGGCATTGGAAAATCAGATTACCAG
>CAZHEJ010000034.1:0-7124 GCA_964531615.1 uncultured Gammaproteobacteria bacterium
CGGGCGGTTCCTTCTTATTATCAACCTCTGGTAATCAGAAGCAGACTGAAAATAAACCCCCTTAGAAAAGGGGGATTACATGAGATTATCAAGGCGTTAAATTACAAACTTAATTCTGGGAAAGGTTCAAGAGAGAAGATACGTTTTTTGTCTTCAGGATTCAGAACTTTCTTTTCTTCCAGAATCTCCACCAGCGCTTTCAGTTTTGTATCTTCTTTACGCATTAAAATAGTCAGATCGCCTTTCAAATTGGCAAGCTTGTCATCAAGATAAGCTTTGGTAACCATTGTTGATTTAATAGTTGTGATTTCATCCTTAATATTCTTTAAATGTTTATCTGTTTCGGTAGATGCATTATTTACCGCTTCAAGAACATCGACTAAAGTTGTATTGTTCGGGTTTTGATTGTTCATATAGAACAATTATATTCTGTAATTTAAAATACGTCAAGTGAATCAAAATTATAATTTTTACTCAACCACTGCCGTGCCTTTTTGCGCGGCCAGAAAATCATTCGGCAGAGAAGAATCTAAATCATGAGCGGCGACTGAAATATCTTCATCAATATAAGCATCGTGCGCCGAGAGATTAATATTTTTAAGCAAGAGCGGATGAGCGCCCAGTTGTTCGCTAGTTGGCGTTAGGGCGATTTCAAAGTAAACGCCGACTTGCGAGTGCGCTGGCAATGATTTGGCAGTCCAGGAAATCCGCCTATTCCGGCTGTCATAGGAAATATTCTGTCCATAGCTCACACTGCTTTTTCCAGTCCAAACCGCGAATGACGGCAGGTCAGCGGATAATTTCAAATTTTCAATTTTGCTGGTGGAATTGGTTATTTGCAGAAAAGCCCAGTATTTTGTTTCCTGCCCGACCTGCGGGGGCAGGGGCCCGCGCCCCAGCTGGTCGCCTTCATTGGTAAAATACCTGATTTCCGGCAGAAGCGCGATTTTTGTGCCGATTTGCAAGGGCAGGGAATTTTCAATCGTTTCATAAAGCCCGATTGGTATGCCTTCAACTTTGCTGGTCATTTTTATTCCCAGCCTTAAATTCAAATCATCTCCTCCTTCAGGAGAATTCTGTATGGGCACATGGATTTGCTGGGTGATTTTTTCTCCGATTTTCAGGGCCTTTAGATTCGGCAGTTCAGCGGAAGAAATGTGGAAAACCTGATTTTTTAAATAGCCGAGATTTAATTTTTGCAATTGCGTCAGATTCACAACAGCCGACGGCGCGAATAATTGTATTTCCAGCTGTTCAAGGTTGACATTGCCGATGTTTTCAAAGATTAATTCCAAATCAGCGATTTCCCCCGGCTTTATTTTACTGCCCGGATTTTGCCAGGCGCCGGAAACAGACAGCTTGGGAGAGGCGACGATGAATTTATGCCCAACGCTAGTTTGCGGTATTTGTTTTCCATTTATAGCAATAATCGGCGTGATTTTTATATTTAACGTCTTGTCAGGATTGGCCGGGAAAATTTTTATCTGCGCTTTCAATTCAGCGGTTTTCTGCGGAGGCAGGTTTTTTATCTGCCAGACATTGTTTTCAATGATTCCCAAGTCAGCCGCAGCGCCTGCAAAAGCAATGCCGCTGTTGTCAAGCGGAACAACTATGCCATTAAAATCTTTTGTCCCGTTATTTTTTATTTTTATCGCAATCGGCACAATGCTTTGGTTGAGCGCTTTATCCGGAGCGCTGATTTTCGCTTCCAAAAGCGACCCGCGCAGGATTTTTATCAGCAGAGCGGTTTTTTCTTCCTGCCAATCGCGCCCTTTTTGATGGTAGGCAAGGGTGGCTGATAAATGCTCTTCTTTATCAGGAGTGCCGTATATCCAGCCGGAAATTTTTATCTCTTCCGTTGTTTTTGGCGCGAATTCGTCCAGCTGGAAGATATTGTTTTGAAAATTACCCGCTGGTTCGGTTTTATCAAAAATAAATCCTTCCGGAACAGACAGCGTCATTTTAGCGGAAGAAAGCGTGGCAGTGCTGTCATTTTTTATGTTTATTTTATATGAAACATATTCTCCGCTAAGGATTCTCGGAGACGAAGGAATGATTTCAATATAGACTAAGCGCGAGACAGTCGGGTCATACAAGTGCCAACAGAGCGCGCTGGCGCCGATGGCGAGCAAACTAATAACAAGCAAAATGTCAAATATAAATAATTTGCGTGCGTGCTCAAATCTTAAATGATAGCGTTTTTTATAATGCATTTCCAAAAAATGAATAGGGGAGCACAAAAACGCCACAAACCATTTGTGCGGTTTATGCAAAAAATAATGGACATGAAGATGTTCTTCAACAAAGCGCATATTTAAGTATATTATACCACATAATGCCAATTTTGCAAAAAACCCCGACTTTACGTCGGGGTTGTTTATTCTTTATTAAGGCTCTTGGGGCTGGGTGAATACAGGGTATTGGATATTTTCCACTTATCCACATATTGGCCTATACCATAGGTATTGGTTTTACTATTTATTGAAACTTTTCTTTGCGACCATTTTACCAGGCTTTCAAAATTGAGCTTGTATCTGCCCCCAACCACCACATAGGTGATTTCCTGGTTTTTCAAAGCCCGCCTAATGGTTTGAGCATTAACGCCAAATAATCTGGCTGCTTCAGATATTGATACTCGGATAATCTCTTTTGGCTTGTGGATAACTGGCTGTCCAGGCATATTTGTATACTTTAGTCTATACAAATATTAACATTTCCAGTAAAACTTGTCAATATTTATTAATAATTGATTAAAATTGTTAAAAATTTAGTTTTTTATATAAAAGTATACAATAGTGTATACAAATAGTTAGTGTTAAATTAGCCAAAAAATAGTTTTTAATATAAATTTGTATACAATAGTCTATACTTTTATCTATTAATTTTTTATTCAAAAATTAACTATTTTTAGAGCATAAAATAACATATTTGTCCACAGGCACTTGTTTTCAATTTGATTTTTTGCTATAATCAGCCGTGAATTGGCTTAAAAAGGCTATACAGAGAGTGTACAGGTGTAACACTTTTTTAATTTACCCGTCTTCTTATATGCAAGGCAAATTGAATGAAAAACTGCTAGTCTACAAAGTGCGCATGAAGAAAGATCCGGAGGCATACGGCGAGCTTTATGATTTGTATGTGAATAAAATTTACCGCTTTGTGTACTTTAAAATCCCGGTCAAAGAAGAAGCTGAAGATATAACAAGCACGGTTTTCTTAAAAGTCTGGAATTATCTAATTGAATACACTGAAAAAGAAATTGACAGCTTCAGCGGATTGATTTATAAAGTAGCGCGTAATTCAGTGATTGATTTTTATCGGTCGCGCTCCCAAACGCATGAACTGCCTCTGGCAGAAATGGAAGAGGTTGAGGCAGAAGAAAATTTGCTGCAGAAAACAGAAACAGCTTTTGACGCAAAACAGCTTGTGGGCCTGATTAAAAAGCTGAAGCAGGATTATCAGGAAGCAATGCTGTTGAGATATGTTGATGATTTATCAGTCGGAGAAATAGCGAAAATTTTAGGCAAGAGCCATATCAGCGTAAGGGTGATGCTCCACCGGGCAGTAAAAAAAATAAAAGAGCTTTTGGAAACAGGGAAAAAAGACAAGATATGATTGAAATAATCTCACAATTAAAATCAATGAAAAACATGAACGGCCGGATAAATCCAGACCATGCTTGGGTTGCAAAAAACCGCGCGCAGTTAATGCAGCAGATTAATAACACTCTGCCTGAAGAAAAGAATAAATTCCACTGGGAAAGAATGTGGGGCGCCATGACAGTGTTTTTGCCAAACCGGTTTGTTTACGGCGTAGTCCGTCCAGTGGCTGTATTTGTCCTAATCGGAGCAATTGCAACCAGCGGCTGGATTGCCAGCGTAAGCGCCACGCAGAACTGTTTACCCGGCGAAGTCTGCTATGGCGTGAAATTAGCCGCTGAAAAAACACAAGCCTTGGTTGTGGCAGTCGCGGGAACAAAGGGCGAAGCCACTCAAATGCATTTGGAATTTGCCAAGCGCCGGGCAACTGAAGTGAAAAAAGTAGTTGAGAAAAATGACCCAGGCGCTTCGGGGAAAGCCACAGTTACTATTGAAAAACTGGAAAAATCAATTAAGACAGCAGGTGAAACATTAAAAGATGCCACTGCCAGCCAGCCGGAAAATGTCGTGGAAGTTGCCAAAGAGGTAAAAGAAAAAACAAAAGAAATTAATGATGCATTGAAATCAGTTGAAGCCCAATCAATGCCGGGCGTGAGCGTTTCAGAGGCAAAATTGCTTATAAAAGAAACTAATTTGCAGGCAGTGGAAGCAGTTGTCCAGTCAAAAGAAGACGGCAAAATAAACATTTCCACTGAAGAAGTCAAAAATTTGGTAAAAGATGAAATAAAAAATATTTCAGATGAGAGCGCTGTTGTGAACAGTAAAGTCCAGACAGCAATAAAAGATATTAATGTTCAAAACGCGTCCACTACGCCGGACGTGGCTGTAAAAGATGTTGTTGAAGGCGTGGCTAAAAAAGTTGATTCAGACCAGGCTTTGATACAAAAAAATATAAACACAGCGAATGTTTTAGCAGATAATAATCAGCTTAAAGAAGCTTTAGAAAAAGTAAAAGAAGTAAATGATGTTACCCAGCAGAATGATAAGGCAGTGGTGGATGTGCAGAAAATCGTGAATGAAACAGCAAAAACCACCTCCACAGTAGAAGTGATAATTGCACCGCCCAGCATTGTTCCAATTTTGAGTTCAAGCACTGTCCAGAAAGTTGTAATAGTAAGCAGCACATTAAAATAATTTATTAACAAAGGCCCTATCCGCCCGGGGCGGATAAATATACTGTGTGGCTAGGGTTCCGCCTCATCGGCGGATTCCAGTGCCATACAGTATTGCTTGTCTTTTCGATGAGCATGGGGGCACTTCCCGCGAAAGCGGGAGGTAAAGCGCGCGGCCAAAAGGTCGATCCCGACTTAGTCGGGAGTTGCGCGCAACTTATAAACAGCTTATTTTGTTGATCCCGACTTTACGTCGGGGCGCTTCAGAATAAGTACTTAATTTAATTATGAACGACGTATTGAAACTCGGGAAAAAAGTGTTCACCGTGTCTGTCGTGGTTCTGACAATCATGTGGAGCATGGGCATTGCTGCCTTAATGCCTACAATTGTCATTGCCGCTGATTGCCCTTCTTTGGAAGCCGGCGATCTGTTCAAAGTATCAGACAACACTGCTGTGTATCTTTTGAACGCAGACATGGAGCGCATGTATTTCCCAAATTCTGAAATTTACCACACCTGGTATACGGATTTTTCAGGTGTGCAAACCATTCCGAACACCTGTGTGGATGCTTATCCAGCTCCGAGCAAAGCTCCATATGGCGTGAATTACCGCGCTGGTTCAAAACTGGTGAAAGTTACTATTTCACCGAGCGTTTATGTGGTTGAACCGGGCAATACCAAAGCTAAAATTGCCAGCGAAGCAGTAGCCAAAGACCTTTACGGCACTAACTGGGCCAAATTGGTCCGGGATGTTGCTGATGTGTATTGGCCAAACTATGCTGTCACTGGCAGTGAATTAGCAACAGCAGTGCCTCATGACGGCATGCTGATAAAAAAGTCTGGCGACACCAAGACTTATACAGTAACAGGCGGAAAACTCTATGAAGTTGACGGCACTCTCGGCACTACTTCCAAGAATGATGTGAGGACTGTTACAACAGCAGTTTTCAACACACTTTCACTGGGAGACGGAACTAAAACTGTCGCTTCTGTCGTAGATAATCCAGCACAAACTGTCGCTGGAACTGGCACAGGCACTGGCACAGGCACTGGCACTGACACTACAGTCACTGGCGGAGATTTATCCGTTACTTTGGCTGCTGATACGCCAGCTGCTACATATGTGTACAAGAATTCCACAAGTAATGCCTTTACCAAAGTTAAATTAACTGCTGGTAGCAAGGATGTGACAGTCACATCATTCATTGTCCAGCGCACTGGCGTTCCGGCCGTTGATACCACAGTTAGCGGTGTTAATGTGCTTAAAGATGGCGCTTTGTTAAGTTCTAATTACAAGACGTTAAATTCTGACCATCAGGTTACTTTTACAGAAGATGTAAAAGTGCCGGCAAATACTTCAGTATATTTAACATTGGTTGGTAAAATAGCTGCCTGCGCCACTGGATGCAGTAATGAAGTTCCAAAATTATCCTTAGTATCAATGGTGACTGATGGAACTGTAAGCGGCAGCTTTCCGATTGAAGGCAATGGTATGCAAGTTAATACCACAGTTGTTATTGGCGTAGCTACTATTAGTGAAAATCCTGACCTCGGCACATTGACTGAAGAAGTCGGCACTAAAGATGTAGAGTTCTTAAATGTCAAGATAACTAATGACAGCGCTAGTAACATTGATTTGCAGGTTGAGTCAATCAGATTCAACAATGCCGGTTCTGGCGATGATGATGATGTCGCTAATTTTGAATTGGTAGTTGACGGCGATGTAGTTGCAACAGGAGTTATGGTCAGCAATTATGTTACTTTTGACCTTTCAAGTTTGGCTGTTGCCAAAATTTTGAATGGCAAAAATGAAACATTCACTTTGCGCGGAGACATTGTCGGCGGTTCAGGCAGAACTTTTGATTTTGACATCAAGAAAGTTGATGACATCAGGGTAAAAGACCTTTTGAACGGCGCTTACCCGACCCCGTCTGCCGCCATTGATTCAGGCCGCACAATCACCATTTCCCGCGGAACTTTGAATGTGAGCAAGACCAACACAGTGCAGGCCGGCAATATTCCGGAAAACACCACTGATTTGGAATTAGCTTCTTGGAATTTCTGGGTTCAGGGTGAATCAATAACCATTAGTTCGCTCTCGTTCTTCATCAATGTCAATAGCACGAATGTTGACGCTGAAGATTTCACTTTAATGAAATTAGTGGATTCAAAGGGTAATTCTTTGACTGGCACTTTTGATGGCGTCGGCGCTTCAGGCGACGGAACAGTAACAACCACTGATTCATTCACTCTGAAAGAAGGTAACAATGAAGTCAAATTAGTTGGCAAATTGAATGACCATGCTACGGTTGCTGACTGGGTTGAGTTTGGCGTTGACTTGTCTTATGAAGC
>CAZHEJ010000035.1:0-4274 GCA_964531615.1 uncultured Gammaproteobacteria bacterium
AAATCAATGTTGCATAAAATTTTGCAGTGGTGTTTTGCAATGTGCTATAATGGATAAGGATTTATTCATTACACAACATATTGTGGTCAGATAATTGTCTGTACCACTATATCTAGTGTTTTTTCTTATTTAATATGGGTCCTACTGATGCCAAATTCATCTCCGGACTGCATTTAGGCCAGTCTGACAGCATTGATTTTGCTTATAATGACAACGGACTGCGCTTTAAGCGGGTTTTTAGCAGGGAAAACCAGAGCCCGTTTGATTCTGTGGAATATGAAAAGCGCTCGTCAGTCATCCGCGAGCCTGACGGCACAATAGTTTTTGAAATGAAGGACATTGAAATACCAAAAGGCTGGTCGCAAGTTGCTACTGATATTTTAGCGCAGAAATATTTCCGCAAAACCGGTGTTCCGCAATACAATGAAGACGGGACTCCAAAACTGAATGCTGATGGAACGGCAATTTTAGGGCCAGAACGCAGCGCCAAACAGGTTGCCCATCGTTTAGCCGGCACATGGCGCTATTGGGGAGAAAAATACGGGTATTTTGCCGCTCCGCAGGACGCGCAGATTTTTTATGATGAATTAGTGGTAATGATTTTAAAGCAGATGGCAGCGCCTAATTCCCCACAGTGGTTTAATACCGGCCTGTATTGGGCTTATGGAATAAACAGCGTTGCGCAGGGCCATTATTATGTTGACCCGGACACTGGCGTAATGACCAAATCAAAAGACGCCTATTCCCATCCTCAGCCGCACGCGTGTTTTATCCAATCAGTAAAAGACGATTTGGTTAATGAGGGCGGAATTATGGATTTATGGATAAAGGAAGCGCGTTTGTTTAAATATGGTTCAGGAACTGGCACGAATTTTTCTTCTTTGCGCGGAACAGGCGAGCCATTATCCGGGGGCGGGCAGTCCAGCGGATTAATGAGCTGGCTCAAAATCGGCGACCGCGCAGCCGGGGCGATTAAATCCGGCGGAACTACCAGGCGCGCGGCAAAAATGGTTATTTTGGACATTGACCACCCGGATATTGAAGAATTTATTGATTGGAAACTAAATGAGGAAAGAAAAGTGGCAGCCTTGATTGCCGGCGGTTATCCTTCTGATTATGAAGGAGAAGCTTATCAAACAGTTTCTGGCCAGAATTCAAACAATACAGTGCGCGTTCCGCATAAATTCATAGAAGCGGTTGATAATGATGGTTCATGGAGCCTTACTTTCAGAACTGACGGGGCAGTCTGCAAAAGTTTAAAAGCCAGAAATCTTTGGGACAAAATCGCTTATGCTGCCTGGGCCTGCGCAGACCCTGGTTTGCAATATGACGGCACAATTAATGATTGGCATACTTGTCCAGAGTCAGGGCGCATCAGCGCTTCCAATCCCTGCAGCGAATACATGTTTATTGACAACACTGCTTGCAATCTGGCGTCTTTGAATCTGGGCAAATTTTTTAATCCGCAAACTATTGCATTTAATATTGATGAATTCAAGCAAGCAGTGCGATTGTGGACTGTGGTTTTAGAA
Organism: uncultured Gammaproteobacteria bacterium; assembly: GCA_964531615.1. Taxonomy (GTDB): domain Bacteria; phylum Patescibacteriota; class Patescibacteriia; order Magasanikbacterales; family UBA922; genus CAZHEJ01. The sequence goes on from CAZHEJ010000035.1 coordinate 1,533, forward strand.
TTAAGCGTGCTGATGGCGCAGTTCCCAAGCCGTGAAATCGCGCAGGGAAGCTATGATTTCCGCACTTTGGGCCTTGGCTATGCTAATCTTGGTTCAGTGCTGATGACATCGGGCATTTCTTATGAATCTGAAGAAGCCTATGCTTTTGCCGGCTGTGTAACAGCATTGATGACTGCGGAAAGCTATAAAACCAGCGCAGAAATGGCAAGATTTTTAGGGCCATTCCCCAAATTTGAGTTAAACCGCGCAGAAATGTTGAGAGTAATCCGCAACCACCGCCGTGTGGCATATAATGCTCTGGCTGATGAATATGAAAAATTGACAGTTGCCCCAACGGGAATTAAAGCTGAATATGCCCCTGCCTATTTATTAGCGGCAGCGCGCGAGGAATGGAATGAAGCGCTGGCAATGGGCGAAAAATACGGCTATCGCAATGCCCAAACTACTTTGTTGGCCCCGACAGGCACTATTGGTTTGTTGATGGATTGCGCGACAACCGGCGTAGAACCGGATTTTGCTTTGGTAAAATTTAAAAAATTGGCCGGCGGAGGATATTTCCGCATTGTAAATGATTCAGTGGCAACAGCCTTGAAAACTTTGGGCTATTCAGAGCGGGACATAAAAGAAATTCTGGACTATCTGCGAGGCACTGCGGATATCACCCTTGCTCCGCACATCAATGCTTCAAGCTTAAAAACAAAGGGATTTAATGACAGTGATATAAAAAATGTGAACAGCGCGCTGAAAGGGGCATTTGAAATCAGATTCGCTTTCAATGTCTGGACCTTGGGCGAGGACTGCCTGAAGCGCTGCGGTTTAAGGCCTGAAGAATATAATGACCCGAATTTCAATTTACTGCGGGCTTTGGGTTTTAGCGATGAGCAAATCAGCGCTGCCAATGACTATGTTTGCGGGACAATGACAGTGGAAGGCGCGCCGCATTTGAAGATTGAGCATTACAGCGTTTTTGACTGCGCAAATAGATGCGGAAAGAATGGAAAGCGCTTTATTCATTATCTCGGCCATATAAAAATGATGGCTGCTGTCCAGCCGTTTTTATCAGGCGCAATTTCCAAAACCATTAATATGCCGAATGAAGCGACTTTGGAAGATGTAAAATTAGCGTATAAAGACGGCTGGAAGCGCGGATTAAAAGCAGTGGCTTTATACCGCGACGGCTGCAAATTAAGCCAGCCTTTATCAACCTCTTCTAAAAATAATGGCGATGAAAATTCAAAAGAGCCTATGGAGGCGGCAGCCAAGGCTGTGGAGCACGCCTCGCGGATTCTTTCGCAATACAATGGCGTCAAGCCAATGGAAACATACAGCCAGGATGGGTCAGTGACAGAAAAGCGGATTTATATGCACGGCGAAAAAAGAAAACTGCCGGCCAAAAGAAGCGGCATAACAGTCTCTGCGCGCATCGGACAGCAGAAAGTGTGGCTAAGAACCGGCGAATACCCGGATGGCAAGCTGGCTGAAATTTTTATTGACATGTACAAAGAGGGAGCCGCTTTCCGCTCCATGCTTAATTTGTTTGCAATTTCAGTTTCTATGGGTTTGCAGTATGGCGTGCCATTGGAAAAGTATGTTGAAAAATTCACTTTTACCCGTTTTGACCCGGCTGGTTTTACTGACCACCCCAATATTAAAAACTGCACTTCAGTAATTGATTTTGTTTTCCGCGTGCTGGGCATGGAATATTTAGGGCGCACGGATTTTGTGCAAGTCAAGCCAAAGGGCATTCAGAAAAATAAATTTGAGAATCTGGCCAAGCTTGCCGAAATGCAGTCCAAGCAGGAAACAATGGATTTGGAAGATGGCTCGCCAGTGGTACAGGTTGAAAAAGTTCCGGAAATTCAGTCAGCGCTTCCGACTTTGGAACAGCATGAGCCAAAAAATGTTTTTGATTCTGCTATTTCAGAAATAATGGGCGACGCGCCAGCCTGTCCGACCTGCGGGCATATTACTGTTCGCAATGGCAGCTGTTATAAATGCTTGAATTGCGGGGAATCGCTGGGATGTTCGTGAATATATGAAAATATACACCAAAAAAGGCGATAAGGGCGAGACATCAATACTTGGCGGGAAACGCACATGCAAATGCTGTCTTGAGATGAAAGCAATCGGAGAAGTTGATGAATTAAATGCAGTACTCGGAATGTTAGTTGAAGATTTGGATGATAAATTTAACGCAGAAAAGAAAAAATTGATTAATATCCAGAAATGTTTATTCGTTATTGGCGCGAATATCGCGTCTGTTCAGACTTACTTAAAAAAAGTGCCAAAATTAAGAAATTTAGAAATTAAAAAATTAGAAAATTGGATAGACGCAATGGAAAAAAATTTGCCTATATTAAAAACATTTATTATACCCGGCGGGTCAGAAGAATCTGCGTGGAGCCATCTTGCCCGCGCTGTTTGCAGAAGAGCAGAGAGGGCTGTTATAGGGCTTTCTAAAAAATATAAAATAGACACGGCAATTAAAAAATATTTAAACCGCTTGAGCGATTGTTTGTTTGTTTTGGGAAGATGGTTGAATAAAAAGCAGGGTGTTGAAGAAGTGAAGTGGAGGAAGTCGGGAAATTAAGAAGAAGTAATGGCATTAATCTCTGAAAAATGTTAGAATACTAACACTTTTTTTATTTATCCTTATGTCAGCGGAACAATCATTATTTATCTTATTCAGCGTCATTATTATCGGCTTTCTGGCGATTGATCTCGGTTATTTCAATCGGCAGA
>CAZHEJ010000035.1:4284-5075 GCA_964531615.1 uncultured Gammaproteobacteria bacterium
AAAATTGAATTTAAGGCCGCTCTTTATCAGTCATTATTTTGGATTGGCATTTCTGTGGCTTTTGGCTTTTTGGTGTTTTTGTTTATGAGTCGGGAAATGGCGGCAGAGTTTATGAGCGCTTATGTGACTGAAAAGATGCTCTCGGTGGACAATTTATTTGTAATCATATTGATTTTCAGTTACTTCAAACTTGAAGAAAAATATCATCACCGGGTCTTGTTTTGGGGAATCATGGGGGCAATAGTTTTACGCGGTATTTTTATTACCGCCGGGGCTTATATCATCCATCAATTTTACTGGGTGCTGTATATTTTTGGCGCGATTTTAATTTACACCGCTTTTAAGCTTTTGCGGGATAAAAAAGAGGAACATATTGATTTTAAACATAATAAAATTGTCAAATTCGCTCATTGGGTTTTTCCTTTTACCGACAGCCATCATAATGGAAAATTCTTTTTTAAAGAACATGGGAAGTTTTGTTTTACTTCGCTTTTTTTAATCGTTTTTTTGGTGGAAATGACAGATATAATTTTTGCCGTGGATTCTATCCCGGCGGTTTTTGCGATTTCACAGAATTGGTTTATTGTTTTTACTTCCAATATTTTTGCCGTTATGGGTCTGCGGGCTTTGTTCTTCTTAATTGAAAGCATCTTGCACCGTTTTCATCATTTGCAAAAAGGCTTGGCTTTTATCTTATTCTTTATCGGCGCCAAAATGCTGTCCGGTATTTTTGGCGTCCACATCTCGTCTATAATCTCTTTTGGGATAATTATGCTTGCTTTAGGTGCGTC
>CAZHEJ010000035.1:5085-5507 GCA_964531615.1 uncultured Gammaproteobacteria bacterium
TTTCGGTAATTTTTCCGAAAAAGATATAAATTTTTGTGCCGAAGGAGGGAGTCGGACCCTCATGACCTTGCGGTCACGACATTTTAAGTGTCGCGTGTATACCATTTCACCACTTCGGCATGTTAATTTTTCTGCATCGGCCTCGATGTGTATCTGTTAAACTATGGCAATTGGGGCATAAAATGCGCAAATTTTCTATTCTATTGTCATGCCGGTCGCCGTTAATATGGTCTAATTCCAAAGGAAGATACCCTGCTTTTGCACGTTTGTTCCAGCCACATTGTTCGCAATGTTGAGGTTTAAGACCAGCAGTAAACAATCTTTTTTTTAATTTAAAACTTTGGAAAGAACTTGGTTTTACTAGTATTTTTTCCAATGGTATGCGCGGTTTCCCAATACCATGCATCCCTACATTCCATCTA
>CAZHEJ010000035.1:5517-5776 GCA_964531615.1 uncultured Gammaproteobacteria bacterium
TGAAATGAGCAATATTTAAGTTGTATTCCTTTACATACTTTTTGACTTGTTCATAATTTCCACCAGCTTCCCGGAGGCCAAGTTTGGCCAGTACTTGTCTATAGCTAAAAGACTTTCTAACAGCATTTTTCAATTGTTTGTCTGTCCATGATCGTTTTTTCATACGATACCGTTATATCATAATGGCAGACATTAAGCAATAGCAGTGTGTATGTGTTTACCAATGGAATTAACCCCGTACTCTTTGTGGTGCGGGGCC
>CAZHEJ010000035.1:5823-6438 GCA_964531615.1 uncultured Gammaproteobacteria bacterium
GAATGCTCTTTTAAATCTCAAAAAAGCAATCCGATTTTTATTTCCATCTGGGCCGCGTTACGCCACCTTCAATCTCACTTCCAGATGCAACCGCCATTGTCAATACTGTAATGCAACTACCATCAAAACTAATAAAGCCAATGGCGATCTCACGACGGAAGAATGGAAAGTGATTATTGACAAAGCAGTTAACTGGGAAGTGGGACTCTTCAGTTTTATTGGCGGAGAACCGACTTTGCGTTCCGACCTTCCTGATTTGGTTGCGTATGCCGCTCGCAACACCTTTGTCAGCATTACCAGCAATGGGGATTTTTTCTCTCGCGATCACGGGCTTATGTTTCAGTTGAAACAAGCTGGCTTGACTGCTTTGGTGGTCACTTTGCATCAAACTAAAAATCTGGACGCTTTGCTCACTACTCTCAAACAGGCAAAAAGATTAGGAATTGTGCCGATATTGACGGTAGTGGTCACGCGCCAGAACATCAGCGAGTTGCCGAAGGTGATGGAGAAGGTGAACGAAGAGGGCATTTTTTTCCGTTACTGTCTCTGCCAAACTTTAGGAGGATTTTTCAGTGCCGATTCTTCTTCCCAAGATTTGTCTCCAACACCATTCCA
>CAZHEJ010000035.1:6448-6758 GCA_964531615.1 uncultured Gammaproteobacteria bacterium
TTGAGAAATTCGTATCCGCGGTGCGCGAGCAGAAAAAAGCGACTGGCCTGATTCAAAATCTTGACGCTTACCTACAGGCCCCTGGACTCTATCCGCGCGCCTGGCATTGCGATTCAGGTCGCGACAACTGGTTGCATGTTGAATCTGACGGTCGATTAATGGTCTGTAGCGGATTAGCGACATCAGTTTCTGTTTTTGAAGTTTCTTCCCTTAAAGACCCTCGCTGGGTAAAAGAGCGGAGCGAAGCGCGGAAAAAGTGCGTTGGTTGCACTAACCATTGCTACATTGAGCAAGAGGAAGGAGTAATATC
>CAZHEJ010000036.1:0-6133 GCA_964531615.1 uncultured Gammaproteobacteria bacterium
GGCTGATAATGCAGTTTCATAAAATTCAAATCGCCAAAATCCCCCTTAATCCCCCTTTTGTAAAGGGGGAGACTGTTTTTTACCCATTTTGTAAAAGGCGGAACCAATTTTTATCCTCATTTATAAAATGGGAGACCATTTTTTACCCCTCCTTTATAAAAGGAGGGCAGGGAGGATTTTGGCAGTTATTTTATTTTCTGCCCTTCTCCAGTATCTTCAACCGCAAATCCGAGTTTTTTAATTTCTTCGCGCAATTTGTCGCTTTCAGCCCAGTTTTTTTCTTCGCGGGCTTTTTTTCTTAATTCCAAGAGTTTTTCAATTTCTTTTGGTATAGGTGCTTTCTTGTTTTCTTGTTTTCTTGCTTTTTTGAGGTCAAGCCCCAGCACCTCGTCAAACTTCAACAATGTTTTATAATCAATCCGCTTGTTTTTAATCGCGTCCCAAATCAGAGCCAATGCTTTTGGAGTGTTTAAGTCGTCATTGATTGCATTTAAAAATGATTCTTTCAAAGTATCGTTGTTTTTTTGTTTTTTTGTTTTTTTGATTTCTTGTATTTTTTCATAAAAATGTTCCAGCCCGGTTTGCGCCGCTTCCAGCGCCTGCCAAGTAAAATTCAGCGGAGAGCGGTAGTGCGCGGTCAAGGCCAGATAGCGGAAGGCGAGCGGATTAATATTTTTTGTTTTTAAAGTCTGCAAAGTTATAAAATCGCCTTCGCTTTTAGCCATCTTACCCTCATCAATCACAAGAAACTCGCCATGAAGCCAGTATTTTACCCATGGTTTTTTGCCAGTGGCAGTTTCTGTCTGCGCTATTTCGTTAGTGTGATGCACTGGAATATGGTCAATGCCTCCGCAATGAATGTCAAACTGTTCGCCTAGATATTTAAGCGCCATGGCAGAACATTCAATATGCCAGCCGGGGAAGCCCATTTTACCAAACGCCTGCCATTGCATTTGTCGTTGTCCGCCCTTGGGCGAGAATTTCCATAAAGCAAAGTCATGCAAATTTTTCTTTTCTCCTATTTCAATTCTGGCGCCGGATTTTAATTCCTGTTTTTTTAAATTTGCCAGCTTGCCATAGTCGAGTAGTTTTGTGGTATTAAAATAAATTCCATCTGATGTTTCATATGTATACTTTTTATCGATCAGTTTCTGCACTAATTTGATCTGTTCTTTAATATGGTCAGTTGCTTTGCACCAAATTTCCGGCTCAAGAATGTTTAAATCTTTCAGATCGGATTTGAATTGCTTGGTATAAAAATTTGCGATTTCCCATGCGGTTTTTCCTTCGCGCTTGGCGCCTTTTTCCATTTTGTCCTCGCCCTCGTCAGCGTCAGATGTCAGATGCCCGACATCAGTGATATTCATCACATGCTTTACTTTGTAGCCGTTAAAAAATAAAACGCGCTTTAAAATATCTTCAAACACATAAGTGCGCAGATTGCCAATATGCGCGTAATTATAAACAGTCGGCCCGCAGGTATACATTCCTGCTTGCTTGCTTTTGATTGACTTGAATATTTCTTTCTTTTTTGTGAGGGTGTTAAAGAGTTTTAGCATATACAATATTTTACCTTTTTTCTTCATAATTGGCAAACATTCTCTTGACAAGGCGCTTAAATTATGTTAAATTGCGTCCAGCCAATCGCGGCTATATAAGGAGGTATTTATGCTAAGGAGAATTTTTATTTTTGTTCTTTTATTAACAGGTTCTATAAGCATCAGCCTTTCTTTGCCCGAGTCGCAGGAGAAGAAAAAAATTGACAGTTTCCATTTTCCGGCTATTGAGTTGACAAGGAAATTTGTCAAATCACCAGAAGGGGAAAAATTTCTTGATTACCCACCATATTCAGACAAGATGATTAAAGTATTAGTTAAAGTTCTGGTAAAGAAAATGCAGGGGTACGTCGTTGACCCCAAAGATAAGGAATTATTGACTGTGGAATATTTTTTTAAGTTCGTTACGCCGGAAAGAAAGAAATCCATATTCTATTTTATGCTGAATTACTACTGGTCTGTTTCAAGGCAAAAAGAAGTAATGGAGCAGGATATACAGGATATAGACGAGATTTCAAGCGAGATGGACCACCAGAAGCTGGTTATCCATAGTCTGGTAGGCGTTTTCCTTTCTTTTGTCCCGGAGGCAGACCAGAAAAAGATGGAACCAGTCAAAAAAGGCTGGGAGAAAGAACAAGAGAATTTTTTCAAAAGTAAAAAGTAGGAGGTGAGGAAACGAAAAATCCCTCTGATGTTATGTCAGGGGGATTTTTAAATAGCGCGGGCGGATTGGGTTCTGTGGACAAGTTTTAAGAAAAGAGGGAAGTGTGGTATAATATTTTTGTATGGGCTTATTTAGCAAACACGAATCCTATCTCGGTATAGATATCGGCGCCGGGGGAATTAAGCTGGTGGAACTTAAAAAAAGCAAGGACAGGCCGCAATTGTGGACATATGGCATTTTAGAAGAATCAATAGATATTCATTTGGCAGGGCCTGAAAAAACGCCTGCTATTGATGACCCGCGGATTGAAAAATACGCCGAGCTTTTGAAACACTTGCTTAAAAGCGCAAAAACCACAACCAAGAAAACTGTGGCCAGCCTGCCCGTATCTTATGTTTTCCAAGCAGTGGTCAATCTGCCTAAAATGGAAGATAAAGAAATAGAGCATATTGTAATGGCAGAAGTGAAGAAGATGCTGACTCGGCCGATTGAGGAAACACAGGTAATTTTTCAGAAGATTCCAGAATCAGAGCAGGGAAAAGAAAAGAATAAATTTCTGCGCATTCTGGTAACTGCCGCGCCAAAGGAGCTGGTGGCGTTTTACACCGCAATTTTCCAGCGCGCCGGCCTGGAGCTTAATGAATTGGAAACCGGCGCTTTTGCCTTGGAGAGGTCATTAGTCGGAAAAGACAATGCCATTGCCATGATAGTTGACATGGGCGCCCAGCGCACGGATTTATTCATTATTGAGCAGGGATTGCCTGTAACGCAGAGGAGCATTACGGTCGGCGGAGAAACATTTGACCGCATAATCCAATCATCTCTCGGATGCGATAAAAGCGAGTTGGCACAAATCAAGAAAGATATTGCCCGTTCCAGCGCTCAATTGCCAAAGGAATTGTTTCTGCCTATTTTAGACCCGATAATTAAGGAGATTGGTTATAGTTTTGATTTGTTCCTGCACCAGACCGGCAATGAGGGCAAACGGCCGGAAAAGATAATTTTTACCGGCGGGTCGTCAGTTTTTCCGTTTATTGTTGAGGAAGTCAGAAAGAATTTTCCAATGAAAGTGTTTGTGGGAGACCCCTGGGCAAGAGTGATATATCAGGACAGCTTGAAATCCATTTTAGACGGGATTGGCCCGCGCATGGGAGTGGCAATAGGATTGGCAATGCGGAATTTTAAATAAAAAATTATCCACAAGGCTTTTACATAAACATCTAATTTTGCTATAATCTATATATAGACTTCTAAAATTATGGCTGAAAAAAGTAAAATTCATGTTTTGCTGGTTGAGGATGATACGTTTTTAGCTAACATCTACAAAACGAAGTTTGAAATGGAGAATTTTAAGGTTACAGTTGCGGAGAATGGCGAGAGCGGGCTGGAAGAGATGAAAAAAAAGCGGCCGCAGGTAGTTCTGCTGGATATTTTATTGCCCAAATTGGATGGTTTTGCCGTATTGGAAAAAATGAAGGCAGACAAAGAGCTGAAAGAAATTCCTGTGATTTTGCTCACCAATCTCGGGCAAAAAGACGATGTTGAAAAAGGGCTGGAGATGGGGGCAGTTGATTATTTAATCAAAGCCCATTTCAAGCCGTCTGAAGTTGTGGAAAAAGTAAGAAAAGTTTTAAAAACTAAACAATAGAAAGGGGGTGAGAACATGAATAAAAAAGGTTTTACATTGATTGAATTGCTGGTGGTAATCGCCATTATCGGCTTATTGTCGACTTTGGCCGTGGTTGCATTGGGTTCAGCGAGAGAAAAAGCGCGCGATTCAAAGCGCTTATCAGACCTTAAGCAAGTGCAGACAGCATTGGAATTGTACTATACTGACCAGGGTGATTATCCGACAGCCGCCACAGCGGTGACATTAGGTTCAGCAACTGCCGCTTGTTTCAACGCCAGCGGTTTTGGAGCAACAGGCTGTACCAGCGCTTATATGGGCTTAGTTCCAGCTGACCCGGGCAGCAATGCTTATTCTTATGTATCTGCTGATGGCACTACTTATACTATCAGCGCCACTTTGGAAGGCACAGTCAATAACATGACAGGCGCCATACAGGCGACGCCGTCAGGCATCATGGATGTGGCAGGTTCCTAATTTTAGTTGGAAACCGACATCTCCCGCATCCACGTGGTCGGGAGATGTTTTGTTTTGCTTAAAAATATGCTATAATTACTAACGTTTGTGATATTGCTTATGCTGAATTATTTTTATTTTATCTGCACTTTTATTTTGGGCCTGATTTTCGGCAGTTTTTTGAATGTTCTTTTGTGGAGAAGCTGGGAAAATTTGAGCATTTTTAAAAGCCGCTCCATCTGCGTTAATTGCCGCCGGCAATTGAAATGGTATGACAATATCCCTATTTTGAGCTTTATATTTTTGAAAGGCAGGTGCCGTTATTGCCAGAAAGCAATTCACTGGCAGTATCCGGCTGTTGAATTGACAATCGGCCTGCTGTTTTTGTTTATCGCCTTCTGGCATTACAATGCGCAGAGTGAAGTTTTTATAACGCCAAAAATGATACGCGATTTTTTTATTGTGTTTTTTCTGGTTTTTATATTTGTGTATGATTTATTGCACAAGGAAATTTTGGACCGCATTACTCTTGCGCCGGCTCTTATTTTATACCTGATTTCAATAGCAATGCGGTGGAGTGAATGGCATAACATGGTTTTTGGTATTCTCATTGGCGGAGGTTTTTTTCTCATTCAATATCTAATTTCAAGAGGAAAATGGGTCGGCGGGGGAGACATCCGCCTCGGCATCTTAATAGGCGTCATTTTGGGCTGGCCGAATATTTTATTTGCTTTATCGGTTGCCTATATTCTCGGCGCTATAGTAAGCGTTTTTCTGCTGGCCTTGAAAAAGAAAAAACTCGCTGATGCCACGCCGTTTGGCACATATCTAACACTTGCGACTTTTATTGCAATGTTTTGGGGAGAGGGGATTATTAAATGGTATTTGGGGTTGATTGGGTGACGCCAGTCATAATCCTGAGTCCCGACATAAAGTCGGGACGAAGGATCTTTCGGAGGATAGCAACATTGGTTTACTGATCATTTGTATTATTTTGTATTATTATGAAAGAGAAATTTTATTATGTATATATAATGGCTAGTATAAGCAGAGTTTTATATGTTGGTTACACGGATTGTTTGATAAAGAGAGGTTTGCAACACAAAAAAGGATTTTATGACGGTTTCACAAAAAAATATAAAGTTAATAAATTAGTATATTTTGAAAGTTATAATTCCGAATTTGAAGCATTAAAAAGAGAAAGACAGTTAAAAGGCTGGAAAAGATGCAAAAAAATAGAACTTATTGAGAAACATAATAAAAATTGGGAAGATTTGTATTCTATCATTATCTCTATATATAAAGTTAAATGATTTAAAGAGTATTTGAGGTAAGAAAGATCCTTCGTCGCTACGCTCCTCAGGATACATAAAGAAACGCCGCCTAATTTACTTCATCCCGTAAGAGCGGGATTTTTCAATTAGGCGGTTTTTTTATTTTTTCCTTTCGGCGATCCGGTCTAAGACCAGATCAACCATTTTTTTCAACGTTTCCTCGTCTATGTTGACGACGATAGAAAAGCTGAAAATTTTGTTTTCTTTCTCCTGAATTGGTTTCGGTGGCAAGGGTTGTTCCTCGCCAACAGTAGTAGTTTCGGGGTTGCAATGAGAGCATAAACCGTTTTTTTCAATAGGGAACCTGTGGCATTCAGTGCAAAAGTCGGTATATCCTTTACTTCTGTATATAGCTCGTCTATTAATGCAAGAGTGGCAAAGTTGTAATTTTTTATTTTCAATTGGTTTATTTTTCTTGCATCCAGAGCATTCCTTTGCTTCTTGCTGTTGAAATTTTTGCTTCTCTAATGCTTTTAAACAACTTTTGCAGAGCCCA
>CAZHEJ010000037.1:0-4742 GCA_964531615.1 uncultured Gammaproteobacteria bacterium
CCTACGGTTGTAAATTTTTTGGATTATTTCTATCCAAATCCCATTTTAATGGATTTTCAATAATATATTTTTGAATTCTGTATAATTCATAATCATTGCGAATTATGCGGTCGTAAAATGATTTTTGCCATTGAAAACGAAATATAATGTTTTGTATTTCATTAATTTTGCGCGATGAAAACGTTTTAAATCCGCGCATCATTTCTGATAATGAATATTTTGTTGAATATTTTGTTGAATATTTTGTAGGGAATGGTTTATAACCATTCCGTTGCGTTTTATAACCATTCCGTTGCGTAGGGAACGATTTTATTTGATTTACGGGGAACGGTTTGAAACCGTTCCCTACATCATCAATAACAACAATTCCGTGCATATGATTCGGCATTATGACATATTTATCCAATTTGCAATTCCAATAATGATTTGGCAAATCCCGCCAACATTTATCAGCAATTTTCCCAAATTCATTCAAAACCATTTTTCCATTTTCAACATCACCAAAAAATAATTCACGATCTTGCGTACAAATTGTCACGAAATACCACCCACACGACGAATAATCAAAATCCCTTAACCGATTCAATTTCCGTTCGCGCAACATTGACATTTTGAAAAAAATATACTATTGTAATAATACATTCAAAATTGCATAAAAAAAGGAGGATCTTATCGAAATGTCCCCTCAAGACAGACTTATTATGGAAATTTCTGGGATAATTGCACTTCCTAGACGATATCCAATCCCAGCTTATGATGAATATTATATAATAAAGCAAATCTTAGAAGGACAAACAATAGGGCTTTGTCAAAAATATGCTATAACCTCATATGATGAAGCTGCTATTACAGAAGCAGTTCAAGAATATGCGCGAGAATACGCAAGACGCCGAAAAATTGAATTATAACTGCGCATTGTCGCCTAACGTTTATGGGTTGTCGTAAAAAGACAACCCTATTTTTATCCCACCAACGCCCTTTTCAAAACCTCATCCATATGACTAACAAAAACAAAGTCCATTTTTTGACGCACATCTTTGGGAATATCTTCTAAATTTTTCTTATTATCTTTCGGCATAATGATCTGCTTAATGCCAGCCCTTCTGGCCGCCAAGACTTTTTCTTTAATCCCGCCGATTTCCAAAACCTGACCCCGCAAAGTAACCTCGCCAGTCATGGCGATTTCATGATTAACCGGCTTTTCAGTTAAAACCGAAACCAAAGCAGTTGCCATAGTAATGCCAGCCGAAGGCCCGTCTTTGGGAATCGCGCCTGAAGGCACATGAATGTGAACATCCTGATTTTGATAGGACTGACCTATCTTTGCTTTAGCAAAAGAAAAAGCCGCCCGAGCTGATTCTCGCATCACCTTGCCTAAACTGCCGGTTAAAATCAGCTTGCCGGCACCCGGCATTTTGATTGCTTCAATTGACAAAATATCACCGCCGGCTTCGGTCCAAGCCATACCAATAGCCACGCCAATCTCATCTTTTTTCTCGCTGTGATTTAATTGAAATTTAATTGGGCCTAAAAACTTACTTAAATCATCTAAACCGGCTTTATCAATCTTTTTTTTGCCTTCAGCGATTTGGCGGGCTATTTTACGGCATATTTTAGCAATCTCGCGCTCTAAGTTTCTGACACCGGCTTCTCTGGTATATTCCTGAATGATTTTTCTTAAAGCCGCGTCGCTAATTAATAAATTTCGTGCCTTAAGGCCATGCTCTTTCAAGAGTTTTGGGATTAAATAATTTTTAGCAATATGAAATTTTTCGTTATCAGTGTACCCAGGGAAATAAATAACTTCCATTCTGTCGCGCAAAGCATGGGGAATTGTATCTAAAATATTGCCGGTTGTGATAAACATCACATCAGATAAATCAAAAGGCACTTCTAAATAATGGTCGGAAAAAGTATTATTTTGTTCAGGATCTAAAGCTTCCAGCAAAGCTGAAGTTGGGTCGCCGCGAAAATCATTGCCAACTTTATCGATTTCGTCAAGCATAAAAACCGGATTGCGGACGCAGGCTGTTTTTATGCCTTGGATAATCCGGCCGGGCAGAGCGCCGACATAGGTTCGACGATGACCTCTTATCTCTGCTTCATCGCGTATGCCTCCTAATGACATTCTAAAAAACTTACGGCCCAAAGCCCGGGCGATTGACTTGCCGATTGATGTTTTGCCCGTACCCGGCGGACCAATAAAACATAAAATCGGGCCCTTCATCTTGCCAGTTAATTTCTGTACGGCTAAATATTCTAAAACCCGCTCTTTGATTTTCTCTAAACCATAATGGTCTTCATCAAGCACTTTTTGTGCTTTTTGAAGATCAATCGGAGAGTCGCTTTTTTTAGACCAAGGCAAATCTTTCAACCACTCTAAATAAGTTCTAATATAAGAAACTTCCGGAGAAAAAGAGGGCATTTTCTCCATTCTGGCTAATTCGCTCATTGCTGTTTTTTCAACTGGCTTAGGCATTTGAGCTTTTTTCAATGCTTTTTTGAGCTCTTTGATTTCATCTCTTTCTTCGCCAATGCCTAATTCTTTTTCAATGCTTTTTAATTGCTCGCGCAAGAAAACTTCTTTAGACATTTTGCCTAATTTTTTAGCTGTTTCTTTTTGCAGTTTTTGGCCGGTTTTTAAAATTTCAATCTCGCGGGCAATCAAATTATGCAATTCTTCAAGCCGTTTTCGAGTATTAGTTGTTTCTAAAAGTCCTTGTCTTTCTTCAATCTTTAAATCAAGATTAAAAACAATTAGGTCAACTAGCGTTTCCGGGTCCCTAACGCTGAAAATTGCCATTAAAACATCTAAAGGCACTATTTTGCCCAGATTAACGCATTCTCTAAACTGGGAGAGAATACTGCGCATTAGCGCTTGAACTGACATATTATCAGAAACTTCAGCCATAACCGGCTCTGTTTTAATTTTGAAAAAAGGCGTTTTCTGGACAAACTCTTTAATTTTAACCCGATTCATGCCTTCAACAATAACTTTGACTGAACCATCCTGCATTTTAAGCATCTGGACAATGCGGCAGGATGTGCCAACATTGTAAAATTCTTGGCCATGGCCTTTTTGAACCATAAAAACAACCATTTTCTCATTCTGCATAGCGTATTCCAAAGCAGCCAGAGATTCTGGTTTTTTTAAAATTAAAGGTAAAACAACCCTTGGAAAGATAACTATATTATCTAAAATAACAAGAGGCAATATGTTATTTTGATTTTGATCCATAATTTTATTCTAGCATCAAACATGCTTATCCGCAACTGTTGATGCAGCATAAGAATCCGGCTTTGTTTTTACATTAAACCCAGAACCGCGGACCATGCCAACAACCTCTTTAATCATTTCTCTGGTTTGACCGTTTTGACCAATATCAATATGAATTTCCAAATCCTGCCTTAATTGTTCCGGTTCAAAATTCTGCAGTAATTTTTGAGCTAAGCTTAAAGACAAAGCTACTTCTTTATAAATCCGCTCTCTTAAGCTTGGAAATTTTTTATGATAAATTCTTTTCCAAAAATATCGGCCGCCACGACCAATGCGATGAACAACTAAAGCTGTAACGAAATCAATTTTCTGCCCACGGCCCGAAGAATCCGTGCCAATTACGATTTTATATTTTCTATTTGGTTCTTCATTAATAAAACAGAGTAATTCTTGAATTACCCTTTTGAGAGATAATTTGCCCTTAGTCGGAGAGTTGAATATCATAAACTTATGATACTATTCTCCCTTAATTACTGCAAGAGGCACTAATTTAATTGTTTTCGTAGCTAAACCAGCTTTTTCTATAGCATCAACAACTTCATCAATATCTTTATAAGCCATTGGCGCTTCTTCAGCCAAACCGGCATTACTGTTGGCTCTGATAATAATGCCTTGTTTTTCTAAATCTTGTTTTAATTCTGAACCGCGAATTTGTCGTTTAGCCGCAGTCCGGCTCATTGTCCGGCCAGCACCATGGCAAACCGAATAAAAACTTTCTTTGGCTTTTTCAGCAGCTAGACAAACATAAGAAGCGGTTCCCATTGTTCCTGGTATTAAAACCAGCTGTCCCGGCAAAGCCCGGGTAGCGCCTTTACGATGAACGCATAAGCCATTTTCTATTTGAGCAAAATTATGAGCTATATCATAAATTAACTCAAGCTTTAATGTTTGCTGAATTATTTTGCTGATCTCTTGCCTGTTAGCCCAGGCAAAATTTGCTGCAGAAGCCATAGCTTTAAAATATTGTTGACCTAATTTTGAATTTAAAGCCGCATAAGCCAACTCGCCGCCGCCCATTGCTCGAATATAATCAGTAGCAACTTGATGGCCCAAGCCGCGTGAACCGCTATGGATCATTACTGTTATTTGATCTTTTGCTAAATTAAACTTTTCATTAAAAACCGTATCTACTCGCTGGATTTCTATAAAATGGTTGCCAGAGCCGAGTGTGCCTAATTGATCTCTGCCGCGGGCTTTAGCCCGTTCACTGACTGCTTTTGCATCAGCCCCCTGGAAAGGCCCATTTTCTAAAATATTATTTAAAGTTTTTGAATCTAATCTTATCCTGGCTTCACGGCCAAGACCAGTAGGCACATTTCTTTGAATTTGATTGGCTAAATTATTTAATTTATCTTTAATCTCATCAAAACCTAAATCACTTTTCAAAAGTCTTACCCCGCAGTTAATATCAAAACCAACTCCGCCAGTTGAAATTAAATTTTCAAAAGCAGCTACGCCGCCAATA
>CAZHEJ010000037.1:4752-5150 GCA_964531615.1 uncultured Gammaproteobacteria bacterium
CCCCTCGTGACAATCAGGCATTGCCAGAGCATATTTTTGAATGCTAGGCAGACAAGCCACATTGACTAATTGCTCCAAAGATTTATCTTTTAAGATATCTTGGAGCATTTTTTCTGAAGTATAAACTCGGGCTGGCACCTGCATCTTGCCTTGCTTTGGAATTTCCCAAAGATAATCTTTAATTTTAACTAAATCTTTTTTCGTAACCATTAATTAACTAAATTTTTCGGCTTTCCGCCTTCTAGGGCATCAATAATATTTTGGCTAGCAATAACTGCCATTTTTTCGCGGGTTTCAACTGAAGCCGAGGCAATGTGGGGCGTTAAAATCACATTGGCTAATTTCTTAAGCCCGGGCATAAGCTTCGGCTCTTTTTCAAAAACATCCAAGCCAACGCC
>CAZHEJ010000038.1:0-5042 GCA_964531615.1 uncultured Gammaproteobacteria bacterium
GTTATCTTCAATGTCGCGAACGGCCACTGCCCGGATGAAAACCATGTGTCAAACACATCTGTCTCCTGCTCTAACTCTGTTGAATTGCAATGCGGACACTTTTCCGGCTTAGTGCCGTCTGTAATAATCGGTTCGCAATTTTTAGTTTTTTTGCAGTACCAAACGGGGATGCGTATCCCCCAGACAATCTGACGCGAAATGTTCCAGTCGCGTATGTTTTTCATCCAATGAAAAAACACTTTCTCAAAACGTTTTGTAATGAATTTTACCTCTCCTTTTTTAACCGCTTTCATTGCTTTTTTCGCCAACGGCTCCATTTTAACAAACCACTGCGGCAAAGTTAACGGTTCAATCACACGCCCGCATTTGTAGCAAATACTTACTGAATGGTGGTAATCCTCCTGTTTTTCTACCAGCCCTTGTGTTTGTAAATCAGATAAAACTTTTGCGCGCGCTTCTTCCACTTTTAATCCAATGTATGACTTAGGCACTGCTGACGTCATTTTTCCGTCACTGCCAATTACTTGAATCTTTTTTAAATTGTGCCGTTCGCTGATTTCAAAATCAACCGCGTCATGCGCTGGAGTAACTTTTACTGCTCCTGTGCCAAAACCCATTTCCACTGCACTGTCTGCGACAATCTGAATTTCCCGCCCAACCAAAGGCAGAATAACCGTCTGCCCTATCAAATCTCTGTATCTTGCGTCTTTCGGATTTACCGCAACCGCAGTATCACCCAACATCGTCTCCGGACGAGTCGTAGCTACGATTACATGATTTTGATGATTTTTCAACGGATATTTAATATAAGTTAATTTGCCTTCTCTTTCTTCATACTTAACCTCCAAATCTGAAAGCGTAGTTTGGTGTTTGGTGCACCAATTCACAATTCTCGTCCCGCGGTAAACTAACCCGTCTTCATGCATTTTTTTAAATGTCTGATAAACGATTTTCACGACGCGCTCATCCAAAGTAAAAACTTCCCGCGACCAGTCGCATGAAGCGCCCAGCCGTCGCAATTGCCCTTCCATCAATGTTTTGTTGTTTTGCGTGAATTCCCAAATTTCCTTATACAATTCTTCACGCGGAATCTGAAACCAGTTTCTTCCTTCTTTTTCCAATTTTTTCTGGTAGACAACCTGCGTTTCAAAGCCGGCATGGTCAGCGCCCGGCAACCATAAAACACTTTCGCCTTTCATCCGATGATACCTAATCATTATATCTTCAAGTGTGACAAAAACAGCGTGTCCCAAATGCAGCGAACCATTGGCATTAGGGGGAGGCATGATAATGCAAAACTGTCTTCCTTTTCCCCGGGGAGCAAAAAATCCGCTCTTTTCCCAGCGCTTGTAAATTTCATCCTCGTATTGCTGCGGCTCGTAGGATTTTGATAACATACAATAGCTATTTTATCTTATTAACCGCAAAATTGCAAGAAATGCCTAATTTAAGCTAAAAAAACGCCGATTTTATCCACAATGGCCTGTTTTTCTGCTAAATTGACAAAAATTCACATTACTGGTATAATTGGCTGTTCTCCATGCGACAATTTTATTATGACTTTTACTGAAATTGAACAAATAAAAAAACAGCTGGAAGACAAAAAAAATATCCTCATTGTTTTCCGCAAAAACGGGCAGGGCGATGCTATTGGAGCCAGCACGGCTCTGGCTTTGTTTTTGGAAAAAATGGGCAAGCAGGCGGATATTGTTTCCGACGGGTTTGATCTGCCGCATAATTTTAAATTCTTGAAAAAAGCGGAAGAAATAAAATCTAATTTTCCGCATTTAAAAAAATTCATTATCGCCGTTGATGTAAATAAAACCGGCGTGCAGGAATTAAGCTATGACATTAAGGACGATAAACTCCGTTTATTCATCACTCCAAGGCAAGGCATGCTCAGCCGCGAAAATATCCATACCATCCAGTCCGATTTCCGCTATGAACTTATTTTCGTCATTGATACGGCTGATTTGCATGCTTTGGGTAGCTTGTATGAAAATAATTCCGAACTTTTTTACAACCGGCCGATAATAAATATTGACTACCATCCGGCCAATGAGCATTTCGGGCAGATAAATCTGATTGAAACCACTGCCACCTCCACAGGAGAAATATTATTTAATTTAATTGAGCAATTAGACAGCGCCCTGATTGACCATGATATTGCCAATGGCTTGCTTACAGCAATTATCGCCAATACGCATAGTTTCAAAACCGCCAATGTCAAACCCCAGACTCTGGCTTTGGCCGGACAATTAATGAAGCTTGGCGCTGACCGCGACTATATTATCCAAAATCTCTACCGCACGCGCCGGCTGTCTACTCTCAAACTCTGGGGCGAGGCGCTTTCCCATCTCCAGCATGAAAAAAGCATAGGGCTGGTCTGGGCAGCAATCACTCGCGAGGATTTTATCCGTTCAGGCGCTGACAGTTCTGAACTTTATGATATTGTTGAAGAATTAATCAGCAATTCGCCCGAAGCAAAAATTATTTTGTTATTCCATGAACAGAATGAGAGAGACAACGAAGCAAAAATACATGTTATTTTAGAATCTGGCAAAGAATACAATGCTGAAGACCTGCTCAAGCCTTTTAATCCAGTGGTAATAAACCGCCGGCAAGCCAGCATGGTTATTGTCGGCAAAAAATTAAGAGAAGTAGAAGAAGAAATCATCGCCCATATTAAAAAAACTGTGCAGGAAACACAGTTGTAAATTATATTAATGCTCGGCCCGTCATTTCCGGCGGCTGGTCTACTCCGGCAATCTTCAATACAGTTGGCGCTATATCAGCCAACACCCCCACAGGCTGCATTAAGCTCAAATCTCCTTCCGGAGGATCGCCAGCCGGCCCCGCCTGCCCACGAAGCTGATTACTGATGATTATCAGCGGAACTGGATTACTGCTATGTTCCTTATCCATTTCCCCTGTCTGTAAATTAACTATTTCTTCAGCATTGCCATGGTCTGATGTTATTAAAAACACGCCATCCTTGGCCAAAACATGCCCTGCTATTTTCCCTATTCCCTTGTCAACCGCTTCACAGCTTTTTATAGTCGCTGACAGAACGCCTGTATGCCCAACCATGTCTGCATTGGCATAATTTAGTATAATCACGTCATAACTGCCGGCTTCTATTGCCTTTACTACTTCCTTGGTAATTTCTTCAGCTGACATTTCAGGCGCTTCTTTGAAAGAGGCTATTTTTTTTGACTCTACCATTTGATGTTTTTCGCCTTCAAACGGCTCTTCAATCGTGCCATTCAGAAAAAAAGTTACATGAGCATACTTCTGCGTTTCGGCAATATGCAATTGCTTCAGACCTGCCTTGCTTAAAACTTCTGCCAAAGAATTATGCACGACTTGCGGAGGAAAAGCCGTTGTAATCGGCAGTTCTTTTTCATATTCAGTCATGGTGACGAAGAATAAATCTTTTATATAATTTCTTTCAAATTTGTTAAAGCCGGGCAGGACAAAAGCTTTGGTTAATTGGCGGGCGCGGTCAGGCCGGAAATTGAAAAAAATAACTGCATCGCCATTTTGGACAACTGCTTTTGGCTTGTTTTCCTTGCCGATTACCACTGGAATGAATTCTTCATCATAAACTTTTTTTTCATAAGAAGCGGAGATGGCCTTAATTGGATCTGAAAAATAATTTTCTGCCTTTCCTTCAACAATGGCGCGGTAAGCCTTTTCAGTGCGGTCCCATTGATTATCGCGGTCCATAGCATAAAAGCGCCCTGAGATTGAGGCTATTTCTCCGCGCTTCAATTCTTCCATTTTGTCAATCAATTTCTTTACTGCTTCTATGCCATTGTCAAATTTGGTGTCGCGGCCGTCCAGAATTGCATGAAGGTAAATATTTTTGACTTTTTTATCTGCGGCTAATTTCAGCAAGGCATAGCAATGCTCTTGGCAGGCATGCACATTGCCTGGCCCTAAAAGCCCGATAAGATGAAGCGCTGATTTATTTTTATTAACATGGTCAATAGCCTGCAAAAAAGCCTTGTTTTCAAAAAAAGTCCCGTCAGATATTGCCTTGTCTATTCTGGGCAGGGACTGGTAATAGACGCGGCCGGCGCCAATATTAAGATGGCCGACTTCTGAATTGCCCATTTCGCCGAACATTAAGCCTACCTCATTTCCAGAAGCATGCAGAGTCATTGCGGGGTATTCACGCAAAAATTTTTTGAAATTCGGCAGATTGGCGCGGGTTATGGCATTGCCATCGCCGTCCGGAGCCACGCCCCAGCCATCCAAAATTGCTAAAACAACTGGCTTATTTTTCATAAAAGTTAATATAAAGCGTGCCCTGTCATTTCTTTCGGCTTGCCAATTCCCATCATCTTGAGAAGAGTTGGAGCCACGTCTGCCAAAATGCCTTTTTTCAGGTGGATTCCGCGCTGGTCATTTCTGACTAAAATGCATGGCGATGGATTGGTTGTATGCTCGGTCATCATCTCGCCTGTTTTTAGATTAATCATTGCATCAGCATTGCCATGGTCAGAAATTATCAACGCCTGCCCGTCTTTTTTCAAAAGCGCGTCAATTATTTTTGCCGCTCCCGCGTCAACTGCTGTAATCGCTTTTTTTGCAGATTCAAAACTGCCAGTATGCCCGACCATGTCTGAATTTGGAAAATTCATGCAGATAAAATTAAATTTTCCGCTGTTTATATAACCGACAATTTTATCGGCCATCTGCTTGGCTTTCATTCCCGGCTGGTCAGAATATGAACGTATTGTCGGCGACTTAATGAACTCTCTTTCCTCGCCATTCAAGGGATCGGCAAAACCGCCATTGATAAAGTATGTCACATGCGCGTATTTTTCTGTTTCTGAAATATAAAGCTGTTTGTAATAATCCCCAATGACTTTCGGCAGGCAATTTTTTATGTCCGGGCTTGGAAAAGCGGTAAAAATTCCCGGCAGATCCGGCCCAAAATCCGTCATAGCCACAAAGCGAATATTCTCCAGCCGTTTCGCCCGCTTAAAAACGCCATGATTCATTTTTTCAAAATCCGGCTGGACAAAGGCTTT
>CAZHEJ010000039.1:0-5039 GCA_964531615.1 uncultured Gammaproteobacteria bacterium
TGAGGGTGGAACCACGAAGGATTTGCGACGTCGGTTGCGGGACAGGGGCGAGCGTGATTGAACTGAAAAAAATGTTCGGACGGGCGGTGGAAGTTGTAGGCGTGGATGTGGTAAAAATGCAGATTGATTTGGCGCGCGAGAAAATAAAAAAGCACGGCGTGTGGGCAGAAGCGCAATGGTATGACGGCGGCTGGCTGCCTTTCAAAGACAATAGTTTTGACGCTGTTTATTCTTCCGACGTTTTGGGGCATGTAAAAGATGTTAAGGGCTGGCTGGAGGAAATCAGCCGGGTGCTCAAGCCGGGCGGAACATTGGCAATGTTTGCTGAATCAAAATTGGGCAGGCACGCCTATATCAGAAATTATTTATTCAAGCGCGGATTAAATATAGACCCGCATGCTGATTTCCATATTTCGCTTTATTCAAAATCAGAACTGAAAAAAATGCTGTCAGAAGCTGGATTTGAGATAAAAAAAATGTATGGCGCGTTTTGGGCGTCGTTTTTCGTGCATCCGGACGAATTTAACCACAAATTGCGAAGCACTAATCAGCACAAATTTTTGATATTACGAACTGTGAATCGGGCGTTGTGCTGGATAAAAAATATTGTTTTGGGTTAAGAAGAAACTACACCCGTATTCAACAGCGTTGTGCGAGCTTTATGGGTTGATTGAGATGCTGACAGTCGGCAGGTGGATAGAAGCGCAAGGGTATGTAATACTTGCGAAAAAAAAGTAAAGTGCTATAATCCAAACAGGTTTAATGCCTGTTTTTTTAAGCAAAATTTATGCCATACAACATACTTGAACAAAACAATGGCGGAGCGTATTTGAATCTGCAAGGCGTGGATTTAGCGCCTATCCAGGGAATTGATGTTGCAAAATTTGAAGAATCTGCGCGAATAGCGCGCGGTTTAATGTTTGCAGCAATTGAATCAGCGCAATCCGGGCATCCTGGCGGTTCAAGCGCGAAAACAGAGCAGTTCTTGGCAATGGTACTTGGAGGCGCAATGGCGTTTGACCCGTTTAATCCAAAACATCCGGGCCGGGACCGTCTGATTTGGTCTGCCGGCCATTGCTCACCATTATTGTACGGAGGAATGAGCTTTATTTACGAATGTTTGCGCAGAGCAGGAAAAAATTTTTCAATTGAAAAAACCAAGGCAGTGATGCCAGAACATCTTCCGCGCTTCCGCAGGCCTGACGGCCCGCAGGGGCATATTGAAAATTATTACCCCCTTAGCGACATTTCCACAGGCCCGTCAGGACATGGCTTGTCAGCGGCTGGCGGAATGGCAATCGCGCACAAATCATGCGGGCTTGACACGCGCGTTTGGGTGGTGATGGGCGACGCAGAAACAGAAGAAGGAATGAGTTATGAAGCGCGCAATATTTTGAATACTGTCGGCGCTGACAATCTGATTGTATCTTTGGATTACAATCATTATGGAATTGACGGAGATATTACAGAAGTTGTTCTTTCGCCTTACATCAACCACTGGCTCGGTCTGGGTTGGAATGTGATTGAGGTCAGCGGGCATAATATTTTGGAACTGTCTTATGCTTATAAATTCGCGCGGGAAAAGTATTTCGCGAATGGCAATCCGACAGTTGTGCTGTGTCATTGCATTAAAGGAAAAAATTATGGAAAAAATGAAAACAAAGCGGATTCGCACGGCAATCCTGCCAAGCACGAGGAATATGTTGAGATAATGAAAAATTTGGGTTTTGACATCCCAGGAGTTGAAAAAGAAACAGCCAAAGACATTAAAGTTGTTGTGTCGCAGATTGACGCGGATTTGGCAGAATATATAACTAAAAGATTGGAAGATTGTAAGATTAAAATTAAAGAAGAAAACGAGCTGGTTGAAGTAATGAAAAAAACATTGAGCGGGCGGTTATTAATAAATCCGATAAGTATCAAACGCCCGGAAGAATTGCCGTCGGAGCTTGTTTTTGAAGGCGGAACAAAAGTTGCGACTCGCAAAGCAACACAGGCCTGGTTTGCCTGGCTGATGAAACAAACTGCGTTTTTCTATCTCGGCTCTGGAGATTTGGCAAAATCAATTTTAACCGGCAAGGCAGAGGAGATTTATGGATTAATCAGCAGGCAGAATCCTTTTGGCAGGGGCATCCGCTTTGGAATCGCAGAACAAAACATGGCAATGATGTCTATCGGCATGACAATGGACCGATTGCCAGGCGGATTTGCGCCTATCTCTGTTTTTTCCACTTATGGCGTCTTCACTTCAATGATGACTAATTGCGTGCGGTTGGGATTGATTGGAAATCAGCTTAATCCGGAAACAAAGGGCTTTTTTATTATGCTTGCGGCGCATGACGGGCCTGAAACAGGCGAAGACGGGCCAACGCATCAAGGATTATTTTGGATGAGTATGTTTACAGCCTATCCTGGAATAAAAGTCTACAAGCCAATGGATGCCAATGAAACAATTGAAATGCTTTTTTATGCCTTGGAAAAAGGCGAGCCGATTGCTTTGTCAGTCGTTCGGCCAGATGTTCCGGTTTTTGTGCGCGGTAACGGAATCCCGCCAGCTCGCGAGGCAGTAAACGGTGCCTATGTTTTTAAAAATTATAATAATCACGGCGGAAAGAAAGTTGTTCTGGCAATTTGTGGGGGACAGGTTCTGGCAAATACATTGGAGATATTGCCTGATTTAGAAAAATTCGGCCTGGATGTGAAAATTATTGCCGTTACTTCGCCCCAGCTTTTTGAGGAGTTGAGGAAAAATAATCCGCAAAAAGCGAATGAGATTTTTTCTGACGAAGATCGTCCGCGAACAATCGCCTTGCACAACGGCTGGAAAGGGTTTTTATATCCGTTTTTACTGCCGGCCGACTACACCAGCAGAAACATTGCGATTGAAAATTATTTGAAATCAGGAAATATGAAAGAAGTTTATTTGTTAGCAGGAATGGGTCCAGAGGATATTAAAAATAAAATTCTTAAAACCTATGCCACTGCCTAAATTCCTCACAGACAAAAATTTAATTCCAAATGTAAGCATTAATCCGGATTTGAATTATCTCGGCACTGAAACCGCGTTCGGATTCGGCGCAGAAGTGATAGCTGTGGAAAATTCCAAAAAATTTCCGCAGGTTTACAAATTTCATGTCGGCGACACAGGCCCAACCACGCCAGAGCCGATTATTAATGTGGCCATCCAGGCCTTGAAAAACAAGCAGACCAAGTACGGGCATTTTCAAGGCTACCCGCAAGTGCGGGAAAATATTGCCAGATACTGGTCAGATTTGCGTGGAGTAGAAGTTAAGCCGGAAAATATTCTATTGGAGCCGGCTGGAAAATCAGCCATTGAATTAACTTTGCAGACATTGATTGCTCCTGGCGATAAAATTATTGTGCAGGATCCTGGCTATCCTATCTACGAATCATTGGCTGAATTTTACCATCATGGCAGGGTTCTTCGCTGGCGCGCTTATAAAGATGAAGACCCTTCGGCTATCGCTCAGGGTAAAACTTTGGAATTCAGAGTTGAGGATTTGGAAAAATTGTTTCAGGAAAATACGCAAATCAAATTGCTGGTCATCAATACTCCGCAAAATCCGACTGGCATGATTCTGCCCCGCGAAAAGCTTGAAGCTGTCGCCGAGCTGGTGAGAAAATACAAATTCTTCGTGATTTTTGACGATATTTACGACCAGATAGTATTTGGCGGAAGAAAGCATTTCAGCTTTATTTCCATTCCCGGAATGCTGGATTACACAGTCAATCTTAACGGCTATTCCAAAAATTACGCCATGACTGGCTGGCGTCTCGGGTTTGTTGTTGCTCCGGAGTGGTTGATAGAAATTTTCGGCCGGCTTGCAATAAACAAATGGAGCAATGTGAACCGCATGGAGCAGATAGTTGCCGGAGTGATTTACGGGGATGTGGAGCTGGACGGATTCACTTACAAAAGCGTGAAAGACGAAGTGCAGGAAATTATCAACAAGGATTTTGTTGAATACGAGAAAAAAGGCCAGTTTGTCGCCAATGCTTTGAAATTACTGGCGCCCTATGTTGTCACCAATGAAGCCGAGGGCGCGTTTTATCTGTTCCCGAGTTTTGAGCGGGTTTTGGATTTGAAATATGTCAAAAATGAATTAAATATAAAAGATGATAAACAATTGCGGGACTGGCTGTTGTATGAAAAGGGTTTTGCCGCGTTGGCAGGCAGTGATTTTGGCGAAATGGGTGCAGGCCATATTCGCTTATCCTATGCTGAAGACTTCAACAAGCACATCATTCCCGGCATGAAGCATCTTTTAAAAATTGTTATTGGCTTAATAGAAAAATCAGGCGAAGTTCCTCCGTTGAAAGCGGAGGAGGTGGACAAAAAACTATCAGACCTATCGGATAAATAAGTCCTATCAGTCCTATATGTCTTATCGCGAGTTGAAAACTTACCAGACTGCGATTATTATCTATGATTTTACGGTAGAATTTTGCGACCGCTATGTTAGCAAATTTTCTCGTACCACTGACCAAATGGTGCAAGCAGCGCGTTCTGGCAAGCAAAATATAGTAGAGGGATCAAGCGAACGCAGTTCAAAGAAAAGCGAAATAAAGCTTTTAGGCGTCAGTCGGGCATCATGGCAGGAGCTTTTGGAGGATTACGAGGATTTTTTGCGGCAACGCGGATTAGTGCAGTGGAAGAAAGATTCTGAACATGCTCGCATAGTTCGCGACTTAGCTTATCGGACGGATAAGTCTTATCAGTCCTATCGGACATATCTTACCGAGCCGGCGAATGCCGCCAATTGCATGATATGCCTTATAAACCAGGAAAACTTTCTTTTAGACCGCCAGATAAAAGCGCTGGAAGAAAAGTTTATCAACCAAGGCGGTTATACAGAACAGCTGTTTAAAAAGCGGTTGGCAAATAGGAACAATCAGACCAATCAGAGGAATTATCCACAGCCCACTTAACCACTTTGCATTTTTTTGCTATAATTACATGAAGGAGGGGAATATATTTCCGCCGTAGGCGGAATTTATTTTTAACGCAATTTTATGAC
>CAZHEJ010000040.1:0-5029 GCA_964531615.1 uncultured Gammaproteobacteria bacterium
CAGGGGGGAGAATCGAACTCCCGACCTTAGGGTTATGAATCCTACGCTCTAACCATCTGAGTCCCGACGCAAGGTCGGGATCCCGATTCGGCCTAAAGGCCGACATCGGGACTACCCATCACAATCACTGGTATATTCGTTTGCATCTTGTACTATTTTCTCAATGATTTTCCTACTTTTTTGTTTTTTCAACCAACGTTCTCTTTTGTACGCTTCCTCTATTGTGTTAAATTTTTCTATTCTTTTTAACTGCCACGGCCTCTTTGTGGCAGTAAATTTTGACTGTCCCTTATTATGCTCTACAAACCTTCTTCCAACATCATTGGTTACGCCAATATAAAAACTCCGATCTTTGGTACTTTGTATGAAATACACATAATACGGAATCATATCGTGACAGAGGAGGGAATCGAACCCTCGACCTTGGCGTTATGAATGCCACGCTCTAACCGTCTGAGCTACTCTGTCAATTTTTTGTACCGCCGCGGGGAATCGAACCCCGATTGCATGGTTGAGAACCATGTGTCCTAACCATTAGACGATGGCGGCGCAAAAGTGTGGACATTATATGCAAAAAAACAACTCTTGTCAATCTAACGGCTCGGCGGGATTTGATAATACTGCAAAATAAATTTTGCCAATTCTCCGAACAAGGGCGCGGCTGTGCTGTCAGCCCATGCACGTTTGGGCTTTTCAAATTTTATAAACATCACGAATTTCGGGTCATCTGCCGGAGCCATGCCCGCGAATGAATGATTTGTTTCCTGGGAATATCCGCCCTGCCCGGGAATCTGCGCTGTGCCGGTTTTTCCGCCGACAAAATATCCTTTAACGCCCGCGCTTTTAGCCTGCCCATTCTCAACCACATTCACCATCATTCCGCGCACTAGCATAGCTGTACGGCTGTCAATCACCTGCCTGATTTCTTTTGGCTTAAATCTATCTATTTTTCCATCGCTGTAGCGGACTTCTTCCACAATATACGGCTTCATTAATTTTCCGCCATTGGCAATGGCTCCAAATGCCGCGGCCATTTGCAAGGGCGTCGCAGTAATGCCCTGCCCAAAAGAAGCAGTGGCAGTATAGCAGTCCAATGAATCTTTTTTATTTTTTGAAAGCG
Source organism: uncultured Gammaproteobacteria bacterium (assembly GCA_964531615.1). Classification (GTDB taxonomy): domain Bacteria; phylum Patescibacteriota; class Patescibacteriia; order Magasanikbacterales; family UBA922; genus CAZHEJ01. The sequence goes on from CAZHEJ010000040.1 coordinate 1,121, forward strand.
ATGATATGTCTCCGCTGGCTTCGCTGTCTAATTCTATCCCCTCTTTTATTCCAAACCCGAAATTCTCAACATATTCTAAAAATTTTTTCTTGCCCAGCTTTTCCACTGCAAACACCACGCCTGTATTGATTGATTTTTCCAAAACCTGGCTCATGTTTTGAACGCCGTATGACCTTTCCATGGCATTTTTAATGGGTTTTGCGCACAAACCCGCCCTTTCACCCGAATCATAAAAAGTTGTTTCTGGAGTTACAACTCCTTCCTGCAAAGCGCCCGCCATTGTCAGGGGCTTAAAAACAGAACCGGGTTCATAGGGTGTAAAAATAGAAGTATTATTGTAAAAATCTACTGCTTCAACTTTATTGTAATTGTTCGGGTCAAAATCCGGCGTACTGCACATGGCTCTGATTGCGCCGGTGCTTGGCTCAATGATTACCAATGATGCGCTAACAGCTCCATAATTTTCCCGCGCTTCAGATAATCTTTCACAGGCCTGGTATTGCAAAGTGCGGTCAATTGTTAAAAGAATGTCAGCCCCGTCTTCAGCCTGCTTTAATGACCAGCCGGCCAATGGAATAATTCCGCCGACCGCTGCCTTGACGCCTGATAAAAAGCCTCCGCTGCCTGCCAATTCTTTTTGCCAATATCCTTCCACTCCATAACGGCCAATGTCATTGCCCTGGCTGTCCTTGCCGAGAAATCCAATGACTGTTGAAGCTAAATTTCCTTCTGGATAATAACGGGCAGGCCGGCGCACAAAATTCAATCCCGGCAGATTTAAAGATTTTATCTGTTCTGCTGTCTTTTCCTCAATTTTGTTTTCAATCGGCTCATACGGGTCTGTGCGCTTGTTTAATGCAAGGTAGACTGCGATTTTTTTTTCATCATCATACTGGAATATTTCTGCTAATTTTTCCGCGGTTTTTTCCGCTGTTTCGTTGTTCTTGATTGCGCGCGTATCTGCATAAAGAAGGAAAAAATCCTTGTTCATTGCCAATGGATATTCTTCTTTGCTCCTGGCGTCTTGAATATACACTGTCCCGCGGCTGGGAAATAAATTATTGTAAAATTCATGCGAGCCTGCTGACAAAGCAGTATAAAAATCATGCTGGTACAGCATCAGCACTGCCAGCCGCCAAATAAGCACTGCTGCTGCTAATAAGAAAACCGCCCAAACCGCCCTTATTCTAAGATTGGGGTTTTTTTCCTTTGCCGGAGATCTTTGAACACCTGTCTGATAAAACATGTTAAAGTTTTTTCTGCCTGCCAGTGCGGCGCTTGGCAGTTTCAACGTCTATCAAACCTGCTTTCACCAGCTCTTTCAAAGAATTTTCTAAACTTATCATGCCGTCCTTGGCGCCAGTCTGGATTGCGCTTGGAATCTGGGCAATATTATTTTCCCGTATGAGATTAGCCACTGCTGATGTGTTAACAAGTATTTCCCTTGCCACGACCAATTTTCCATTTTTAGCCGGCAAAAATTGCTGCGCCACAATTCCGCGCAGGACTGATGACAGCTGAATCAGAATCTGCCTCTGCTTCGCCCCTTCAAAAACATCAACTATTCTCTCCACTGCTTCTCCGGCGCTGGAAGTATGCAAAGTTGAAAAAACCAAATGTCCGGTTTCAGCCGCAGTCAAAACCGTGGCGATTGTTTCCGGGTCGCGCATTTCGCCGACTAAAATTACATTTGGGTCCTGGCGCAGAACATGCTTTAGGGCGTTGGCGAATGATTTTGTGTCAATCCCGATTTCTCTTTGTTCAATCAGAGATTTTTTGTCTTCAAACACAAATTCAATCGGGTCTTCAATAGTAATAATATGCGCTTTTCTGGATTTGTTGATTTCTTCTATCATACAGGCCAATGTGGTGGATTTTCCATGGCCTGTCGGCCCTACGATTAAAACCAAGCCGTCCATTAAGTTAGTAAATTCCTGCAAAACAGGTTCAAAGCGCAGTTCTGCCGGCGTGGGAATTTTACTCGGAATCAAGCGCGCAGAAAGCCCTATTTTCCCCTCCTGCTGATGAAGATTAATTCTAAAACGCGCGCCATTGTGTTCATATCCAAAATCAAGCTCCAGCTCGTCTTCAAATCTCTTTTTTTGTTCTGCATTCAGAAGTGAAAAAATTGCTGTTTCCAGTTCTTTTGCTGGAAGTGATTTATCCTCAATTTCTTTTAATTCTCCCTCCACCCTCAAAACCGGCTTTTCTCCGGCAATGAGATGAATATCAGAGGCATGGCCTTTGACAGCCTCTTCAAAGTATAATTTTATGGATTTCATAAACAATTAACAATAACCAACTGACAAATGGTTGCCAGCTGATAAAATTATACCACTTAAAAGCATTGGTGTAAATTAGTGTGAAGATTAGTGAATAGGCTTGATTTTTACGGCAAATTAGAGTACAATTTCAGTCAACGGGCTATAGCGTCCCGACGCTTCGGTCGGGATCCCGACTTCCGCCTATGGCGGAACGTCGGGACGCATGTTTAGTAATTTCTTTTTATGCCAGAAGGGTTCGTTTACATTTTAGAGAGTCAGACCTACGGCACATACTATATAGGCTCATCACAAAACGCAAACAAACGATTAATAGAACACAATTCGGGAAAAACAATCTCAACCAGAAACAAAGGGCCTTGGATTATTAAACTCGCTCAACGCTATCCTACGATCATAGAGGCCAGAAAAGTTGAACGCAAACTAAAAAAATTAAAAAGAAGAGATATTATTGAGAAAATAATAAAAGAAGGAAAAATTAAAATAAATCATGAATAGCGGGCTATAGCTCAGTTGGTAGAGCGCTTGGTTCGGGACCAAGAGGCCGGCAGTTCAAGTCTGCCTAGCCCGACAAAGTACAATATTAGTTTCGGCCATAAGCTGACCAGTCTCTGGCTGGGGTTAGCGCGCCTCGACGTTACGTCGGGGAGGTCGTGGGTTCGAGCCCCACTAGCCCGACAAACCGTCTCTTGCATAGGTATACCGTAAAAAGGATGTTGTGCAACAAACTATGAATTCAAATGACAAAAAACAATTACTTCTTGCCGAGAAAATAATTGACAGCTTATTTGCAAACTCGGATTGCGCAGATCCTACGGATAAGAAAAAAGATAAGAATCATTCTCTAAAAACAAGAGAATGGATTCTAAAACTTAAAGAAGACGCATCGGTTTCACTTCAAATAGCGGCTTTGGCACACGATATAGATAGAACAAATGAAAAAAGAAAAGCTAAAAAGTATGATTTTACAAATTATGAGGAGTATAAAAAACAACACGCTATTGCAAGTGCTAATATTATTTGCGAAGAACTTAAATCCGCCGGCTTTGATTCAGATATTTGATAACAAATCATGAAGTAGGTGGAGATGAAGAAGCGAATATCCTCAGAGACGCTGACAGTCTAACATTTTTCAATTTCGACATAAACTTCTATTATGCAGAGAGAGAATATCAAAAGACAAAAGATAAAGTAAGATTTATGTATAGTAGATTGTCAGAGAAGGCTAAAAACTTAGTTGAGGTAATAGAAGATCAAAATTTTGAAATAAAAAAATTGATAAATGAAGCAAAGGAAGAACTTGCATAAGTATGTTGTAAAAGGATATTGTGCAACTTTGATTAACACCATTAAGCATAAATTATATGACGAGTGAATCTAATAATAAAATCACTTCAATCAATCAAGGTACCGAAATCAGGCTTGATAAAATCCGTGTTATTCAAGAGAGAGCAATATCGGCGTATAAACAATTAGCTGAATTGTGTAAGAAAAAACAACAAGAACATAATCAGGAACTCGGCCGACTACCAGAACAACAGGATGATGAACACCTGTCTCAACTACAAGGTGAAATAGAGGAGATTGAACAAATTTCTAAAACATTGGATGAGATTATTTTAGGCTC
>CAZHEJ010000041.1:0-4737 GCA_964531615.1 uncultured Gammaproteobacteria bacterium
CCCCCGCCTCGGGCGGGGAATCCCGCCCCTTCCGCCAATTTTGTTAATTCATCTACCTTCTTTTAAACGGCCCTAGCAGAATTGAAGATAAAATAAAATGCAAAAGCGAGATTATGGCAGTGTAGATGAAAATGCCGGTGAAGATTCCAAGATATTGGTTCAATTTCAAGACATATTGCGTTATGTCTTTTTTTATCAGCAAGGCAACTGCGTTGGCAATAAGCAGAATTAAAACTACCCAGAAGAAACCGCGCCACATTTGGTTCCTGTCCGGCTTGCTCGGCGCAATGTGCGACGCAATGCAGAAGGAGAGATAAATAAATACCCAGAAATTCCAGGCCTTTAAATTTTCAGGCGCAAAAAGATTAGCCAGTGTTTGTTTGAGCGAATCAATTATATTTATCGGCGACATCTGTGTTTTGGTGAGTGGAACAAAGACATCTCTGCCATTAGGAAGCAAAAAATACAGCATAGCGATAAGTATTATTGAGCCGAAAATCATTGGTCCTGCGCCAACGAAAAAATTTCCAATTCGCTGATATAAGCTGTATTTTTTATAGCTGTGCTCCACATGCCCGAGTCCGCCTGTTTCTGCATTTGGCTGAAAAAGAGAAACGCGGTTGATGCGGTGGCGGAAAATTTTAGCAAAAAACACATGCCCCAGCTCATGGATAGGCGTGCCGAACCATGCAGTCCACAAAATCCCTTTCCAGCCGACTGACCGCGCATAATTCCTCTGCGTCCATTCCTGAAGCTTTGACAGCAAAAAACCGAACAAAAAAAATATCCCCAGCACACCGGCGATTTGAATAAAAATTGTTTTGCCAAGAAGCAGAATAAAATTTATTGCCATGAAGATATTATACCACATTTACAAATTTTGCAGGTTTGAGTTTGCCGTCAAAGCGCATTCTTTTTCTCTGCGTGAATTTGACTAAGCCGCTGATTAAAGATAAAAGAGTGTCGTCTTTGGCGCGCTTGACGTTTTTTCCGGGATGTATGCGAGTTCCGCGCTGGCGGACCAAGACTTGCCCGGCATTGACTGTTTCGCCGTCGCCGACTTTGGCTCCTAAATATTGCGGCTGGGAGTCCCTGCCCAAATGGGTGGAACCGCCCGCTTTTTTATGTGACATATTATAAGTTTAAAATTTAAAATGCAAAATGTAAAATTAAAGTGGTATTAATTATATACTAAATACAATATCTTGTCAAGCAAGTTGAATAGAGGTATAATAATCTGGCTTTATGCTGTTTTATTCCCCGAAAATTTATTTCCGCTATCTGCCGAATGCCTTGATTCTGGCGTTAAACGTATTGTGCAATCTGGCCATGTGGCTGTGGATTTTGATTGAAATCAATCCCAAGAACGAGTTTCTGTTCCTGCATTATAACATTCTTTTCGGAGTTGATTATGTTGATGTTTGGTGGAAGATTTATTATATGCCGGCCAGAGGCTTATTTATTTTAATTATCAATTTGCTTTTGAGCTGGATTGTGTTCAGCAGGGATAAATTTTTGAGTTTGCTTTTAAATTTCATGGCCTTGCTTTGCCAGATTTTCCTATTTGTGGCAGTAATGCTGCTGATATTTATGAATGTTTGATTATGAGGCGCGCAATAACAGGACACAGGGCTGATTATGTGCTTTTGGGCGCGTTTTTTATTGTTCTCGTATTCGGCTTGGTAATGCTCACATCCGCCAGTTCGCCGGCCGGGCAGGAGAAATTCCAAGATGTTTATTTTTTCATCAAAAGACAGCTGTTGTTCGGGCTTATTCCCGGCGCGCTGTTTTTTTTGTTTTTTAGCAGATTTTATTACCAAAAACTCCGCCTGTTGGGAAACTGGATTTTTTTGTTTGCCATTATCCTCCTGCTGTTAGTTTTTATTCCCGGCATTGGCACTAGCTTTGGCACTGGCAATCGCAGTTGGATAAATTTGTTCGGAGCATCATTCCAGCCGGCTGAATTCGCCAAAATAGTGCTGATTATTTTTCTTTCCTGCCTGTTGGTAAAAAAAGGACAGGAGATAAGGGACTTTAAAAGCGGGTTTTTGCCAGTCGCCGGGCTTGGTTTAATCCCTCTTGTTTTAGTAATATTACAGCCGGATATCGGCACATTGGCAATTTTATTTGTAATTTTATTTGTCCTGCTTTTTGTCGGCGGAGCGCGCTTGTCGCATCTGGGTATTTTGGCTGCCGGCGGATTAATCGCTCTGATTTTGGTAATTGTAGTTGCTCCATACCGCACCGCGCGCCTGGTTACTTTTTTGCATCCAGAATTAGACCCGCAGGGAATCGGCTACCACATTAGTCAAGCATTTTTAGCAATTGGCAGCGGAGGTTTTTGGGGCAGGGGGCTGGGCCATTCATTGCAGAAGTTCCAATATCTGCCGGAAGTTTCAGCTGACAGCATTTACGCAGTTATTGCCGAAGAAATGGGCTTTGTTTTTGCAGTCGGATTGATTTTATTGCTTTTATTCATAGCCGGCAGGGGGCTGATTCTGGCCAAAAACGTTCCTGACCAATTCGGACGGCTTTTGGTTTCAGGCATTATCGCATGGCTGGTTTTTCAGTCTTTTTTGAATATCGGCGGAATTGCCGGCGTTTTTCCGCTTACCGGCGTCCCATTGCCATTAGTGAGCCATGGCGGAACAGCCTTGGCAGTGGCATTGGCCGGCATAGGCATTATTGCCAATGTTAGCAAATATAGCGAATAATTTATGAAAATAATTTTTTCAGGCGGATACACTTTAGGCCCTGTAACCCCCCTGCTGGCAGTTTTTGATATTTTGAAGGAAAAATATCCGCAGACTGAATTTTTATGGCTGGGGACTAAAAACGGGCCGGAAAGAACTCTGGTTGAAGAAAGAGGCATAAAATTTTTAGTTCTGCCGTCCGGAAAATTCCGCCGTTATTTGTCTTTTTGGAATATTATTGATGCTGTTATGATTATCTGTGGATTTTTTAAATCATTAAAAATAATGTGGCAGGAAAATCCAGATTTGTGCATTTCTGCCGGCGGGTTTGTTTCAGTGCCGGTTCATTGGTCAGCTTGGCTGTTTGGCATTCCGACATGGGTTCATCAGCAGGACGTAAAAGTCGGGCTGGCCAACCGACTGATGGCTCCGTTTGCCAAAGTGATTACCACTGCTTTGGAAGAAAATCTTAAAAATTTTTCTGCCAAAAAAACCGTCTGGTTGGGTAATCCAGTAAGGCAGAGAATTTTAGCAGGCACAAAAGACTCTGCTTTAAAGCGATTTAATCTGCGTCCGGATATGCCGGTAATTTTTGCCATGGGCGGCGGAACTGGTTCAATGCGGGTTAATCAGCTGATTATACAGTCAATCCAGCATTTAAAAGGGCTTTGCCAAGTGATCCATTTATCAGGCAAAGAGCGCCCGCAGGAGCTGGTGGAAAGGGCCTTGGGTTTGTTTTCAGATTTTTATCAAGTCCACAAATTTTTCACTGAAGAAATGAAAGACGCTTATGCCGCGGCTGATATTGTAATTTCGCGCGGCGGCTTTGGTTCGCTTTCAGAAATTGCCGCGCTCGGCAAGCCAGCAATAATTATTCCCAAGTCCGGGCATCAGGAGGAAAATGCGAGGTTTTTGGCAGAGGCCGGCGCGGTAATTCTGGTTGACGAGAGAACCGCTGACGGAAATTACCTGGCAAAAGTCATTAAAGAGCTTTTGGCGGATTCAGTAAAACAAAAACAGCTGGCAATCCAGCTGAAAAAAATGATGCCGGTGGCGGAGAAGGACAAAGTGTTGCGGGTTGTCGATAATATTGGAGTGTTGAATTGAGTGCAACGAAATTCAACCAATTATATGATATTTAAAAAACATTACCCGCTTCATATTTATGAGGGTTCTTTTTATTTTATTTCAGCTCGCTGTTTAAATGGCGCGGATTATTTTTTAACTGACCACGCAAAACGAATTTTTCGTAATATTTTAAAACAAGCCGTAGGGAAGTTTGAGATAAAAATTTATGCCTGGGTGGTATTGGATAATCACTATCATCTTTTATTATCCTTGCCAATACTTGAGTCAAATTTCGCCCCTGTCGGGGCTCAATTTAACACTCCAGATAATTCTAAACATGTTCTTATTGAATTTATACGCAAATTACACAAAGATTCAGCTCGTGAAATAAATAAAAATAATAATCAAATCGGCCGCCAAGTCTGGTATCAATACTGGGATTGGTGCATTAGAAATGAAGAGGATTTTTGGTATCATTTTGTTTATATTGTGCAAAACTCTCTGAAGCACAAACTTACTAGTAATTGGGAAGAAACTTTCAATTATAGATTCTCTTCTAATGCAACTTATTTAAAAAATAAAAGTGAAGCTTGGCTTCACGATTGTTTGTATTATTATCCTGTAAAAGATTGGACGCCTGAAGGATGCGAGTAAATCTACTCCATCAAAAAGCTGATGCCCTGGAATCCCTTTCTGAAATAATGCTCTTCAAATTTTTTTAAAAAGTCAATCATGACTTTTTTTGTTTGTTCGTCTTTTATTTTGTCCGCCAGCTTGTAAATATGATTATTGACAAAAGCCACGCGGTAATCCTCTTTCCCTTGGTTGTATTTGCTTTGGTAATTTAGATGCTCCAGATAAAATTGGTGGTCCATCTGATCAAAGATTTTTGCCACCGCTGTTTCATCAGTGGCAAATGCTTCCAGTTCCTGATGCAATTTTTTAAATTCCCCAGCCTCTTCTTCAGTAAGGAAAT
>CAZHEJ010000042.1:0-4488 GCA_964531615.1 uncultured Gammaproteobacteria bacterium
GCCGTGACTTTTTCCTGATTTTCTTAATTTAATTGCTTTTTGTTTTTCTTGTCTCATAAAATTGAACCTACGGTAACTTGATAAGATTATATCATAGGTTCAATGTTTTTTCAAGTGCCAAGGGCGAGGATCGAACTCGCGACACAAGGATTTTCCATTTGGCTTACATCACTGTAAGGATCGGACTATCTCTTCATCCCCCGACGTAACTTCGGAGGAGCCGGGCGCTTTTGTAGGTTTATTGTTGGGACTCACCTACTAGTCTCTACACCTTCCGCAAAACTTTAATCCCTTTGCGGCTTGGCTCGGGATTACCCAGTTTAAAATGGGCTTCCCCGAATTCACCCAGTTTTTCTTCCAGATTACTCTGAAAGGGACCGAAAACCAGTCCTCTGCTCTACCACTGAGCTACCTTGGCTGGTGGACCCGAGCGGATTCGAACCGCTGACCTCCTGCGTGCAAAGCAAGCGCTCTACCAGCTAAGCTACGGGCCCGCTTGTTAGCGGTTATGCTTAATTATACAGGAAAATATGGAAAAGTCAATATTTCTGGACAGATCACTTAACTTGTAGTAATATATTCTTGCAATACATATTTAACGCGGGTATCATATAGCGGTTATTATATCAGTTTTCCAAACTGAATATAGGGGTTCGACTCCCCTTACCCGCTCTTGATAAATTCGTCTGATTCAGCTATAATCATTAAGCTGAAATTTGCCGCGGGGTAGAGCAACTGGCAGCTCGCTGGGCCCATAACCCAGAGGTTCCCGGTTCGAGTCCGGGCCCCGCAACCAGGCGCGGTAGTAGTTCAGTTGGCTAGAACGTCTCCTTGCCAAGGAGAAGGTCGCCAGTTCGAATCTGGTCTACCGCTCCAAGCTCCAAAATTTGCATGGTTTTTGCAGATGCTGTATAATATAATATGTGGCTAAAAGCCCTTTGGGGCTCATGTCATAAGGGTTAAGAAATATTCTTGCCCCAAAACTGTATGGCAGATCCGCCGAAGAGGCGGATTTTGCTTCTAGATATCTTATTATGAGCCATTTGAGTCATTTGAAAAAAAACCAGAATAATTTGAATTTGAAATTCGCTGTTTTGCGTTTGCTCCGCGAGTGGTTTTGGTCGCAGGAATTTATTGAAGTTGAGTCCCCGGCAATTGTGCGCCTGCCGGGACAGGAGCCGAATTTGTCGCCAATGTCAATCATTCTTCACGACGAAAAAAAAATAGCCCAGCGTGGATATTTGCATACTTCTCCAGAATACACAATGAAAAAAATGCTTGCCTCTGGCTGGAACAAAATTTTTTATCTTGGCAAATGCTTCCGAGACAATGAAAGCTTCGGCGGTTTGCATAATCCGGAGTTTACGATGCTGGAGTGGTACAGGACTAAGGCAGATTACACAGTAATAATGGATGATGTAAGTAATTTATGTGGTTATATTAGTGAAAGATTAAAAGATTATAAGATTATAAGATTAAATGATTTTAAAAAAATTAGCATGAGAGAACTTTGGGAGAAAGGTGTAAAAGTGGATTTGGATGATTATTTGGGACAAGAAGAAATGCTGGAATTGTGCAAAAAAACAGGATTCAATCCAGAAACAGAAGAAAGCTATGAAGAATTATTTTACAGAATTTTTTTGAATAAGATTGAGCCGAAGCTGAAAAATATGGGAGCAGTGATAATTTATGAATATCCGGCTAAAATGGCGTCTTTATCCAGATTAAGCAAGAATAATCCAAATTATGCCGAACGTTTTGAGTTATATATCAATGGTTTGGAAATAGCCAATGCTTTTTCTGAATTGACTGATTCTCATGAACAGTTAAAGCGCCTGCAGGCCGAGCAAAAAGAAAGGGCCAGGCTTGGAAAAGAAGTTTATGATATTGACGATGAATTTATTGAAGCAGTCGGGCAATTACCAGAATCAGCAGGCATTGCTTTGGGGGTAGACCGGTTGGTTATGGCTCTGATGGGTTGCCAAGAGATTGAAAGTGTGATAACATTACCAGCGTCAAAATTATTTAATTAATAAAATATGGGAGATACCACGGATATTAAAAAAGGCGCGATTATTAAACACAACAACGACTTGTATGTGGTTACTTTTGCGCAGTTTGTCAATCCCGGCAAGGGAGCGGCTTTTACCAAGACAAAAATGAAAAGCCTGTCTTCTGGCAAAAGCGTGGAAGTTACTTATAAAAGTGGAGAGAGTATTGACACTGTGCAAGTGGAATATGTTAACATGCAATATCTGTATAATAACAACAATTTTTATTCTTTCATGAACCAAGCCACTTATGAAACTGTTGAAGTTGATGCTTCTTTGCTCGGCGATGATGCGAAATACCTTAAAGAAGGGCTGATTGTAGTTATGGCCACGCATGAAGGCAGGGTTGTGGCTATGCAGCTGCCTAAAAAAATCCAATATAAAGTTGCAGAAGCTCCGCCAGCAGTCAAGGGCGATTCTGCGTCCGGCAATGTAACAAAAGAAATTGTCTTGGATAACGGCTTAAGGATTCAAGCGCCGATTTTTATCAAAGAAGACGAGGAGATTTTAGTGAATACTGAAACAGGCGAGTACAGCAGCCGAGCAGGCGAGTGATTGTCATTCATTATGATGGAATTTGCGGTCGCCTTCAGCCAAAACAATCAGCTCCCTTCTTACTTCATTAGGATTGGGAATGTCATAAAAAACAATATGGGAATTGCTGGAAGCGGTTTTTACAATCACATCGCCGAAATTGAAAAAAGTGTGGAATAACCCTGAAACATTCACAGTTACATCCTGAATCCGGTAAAGGTCCAATTCGGCAATGGTGCGCGAAAATAAGCCATGCTGTTCAATGTCAATTATGCGGTCATTGGTGATTATCCACATATCAAGGTAGAAATCCACAAAATAGCCGTAGAGAAAAAGATAGATGCTTAAATAGTAAATGCTGGCAGATAAAACAGCAATAGTATAGTAGAGAGTATCTGTAAGCAGGGTTGAAGAAAGGTGGCTAAGCAGAAAATAAATTGCAAACGGCACAGCCATTAAAATCAAGAATATAAAGGCAATCGGAACAAAGGTAATCGGATGGCGGTGCAGGAGGAATTCAATTTTTTCGTAGCTTTTTTGTTTAATGAAATGCGAAATATACATAAATCAATGGTTAAATTCCTTTGAACCATTCCAAATTAAATAAATTCACAGTCATTTTCCAGTCAACATCCAAAAGCAATTGCCATGTAAAATAGAGGGTAAGAAATGTAAGCGTGAAAACAAAAAAAGAGATTATAAAACTGGCCATGGTGAATGAAGCAGTGGAGATAATATGGTAAAAACTCAACAGCGAGAAGACTATAAAAACTGCTAAAAATCCAAAATAGATAAAGAGAATAATATAGAGTGGAATAGTAAGCATAATTTTTTATTGTCATTCCCGCGAAAGCGGGAATCCAGCAATCGCGGGTATTTTTTATTTATTATTTTTTGGATCCCTGCCTACGCAGGGATGACACTGTATTACAAAAGTGTCTGTGTGTATTTCTTCCCCAAATGTTCATAAGCTTGCCTGGTGGCTTTGCGCCCGCGCGGAGTACGTTCCAGCATGCCAATCTGCATTAAGTACGGTTCATAAACAGATTCAATAGTATCCATTTCCTCGGCAATTGCCGCGGCCAAGGTATTCAACCCGACTGGCCCCCCTTGAAAATTGTCAATAATCGCCCGCAGTATTTTTCTATCCACCTCATCAAGCCCGTGCCGGTCAATTTTCAGCATTTGCAGAGCCTTTTCAGCGACCTCATTGTCAATTTGGCCGTTATGCACTACTTCGGCAAAATCGCGCACCCGTTTTAAAAGCCGGTTGGCGACTCTTGGCGTCCGGCGCGCCCGGCCGGCAATCAGCTGGCTGGCTTCGGGCTTAATGGCTACTTCAAGTATTTTAGCATTGCGCTCAATAATTTTTTGGATATCATTCTGTTCATAAAAGTCCAGATGGAAAATATGTCCAAAGCGGTCGCGCAGGGGGCCGGACAGCAGGCTTATTTTGGTGGTGGCGCCAATGAGCGTAAATTTTTCCAATGGCATGCGCAGAGTGCGCGCTGAAGGCCCTTTGCCGACAATAATATCAATGGCATAATCTTCCATGGCAGTATAAAGGACCTCTTCAATGGTTTTATTCAAACGGTGGATTTCATCAATAAAAAGCACGTCGCCATTATTGAGATTTGACAAAATCGCCGCCAAATCGCCGACTTTTTCCAGCGCTGGCCCGGCGGTTATCTTAAATCCGACTCTTAGCTCCCGGGCAATGATGTTGGCCAGAGTAGTTTTTCCCAGACCCGGATTTCCATAAAGCAAAACATGCTCTATGGGCTCGTTTCTTCTTTTAGCCGCCTCAATGGATATATTCAAAGGCGCTTTTATATTCTCTTGGCCGACAAATTCAGCCAGGGTTTTCGGCCTAAGGGTTATTTCAATGATTTTTTCCTCGTCA
>CAZHEJ010000043.1:0-520 GCA_964531615.1 uncultured Gammaproteobacteria bacterium
GCTTTTTACGGTCCTAAATTGGATTTCGTGGTCAAAGATGTTTTGGGCCGGGAATGGCAATTGGGCACGGTTCAGCTTGATTATAATCTGCCGGAGCGATTTCAGTTGGAATATACTGACAAGGGCGGCCAGAAAGTCCGGCCAATAATGATTCACCGGGCGCCGTTTGGCTCTTTGGAGCGATTTATCGGCATTTTAATTGAACATTTTGCCGGCGCTTTTCCAGTCTGGCTGTCGCCGGTGCAGGTTCAGCTGGCGCCAGTGTCTGAAAAGCATATAGAGGGTGCGAAAAAAATGGCCGAAGAATTTTCCAGTTCGGGAATCAGAGTTAAAGTTGATGAAGCAGATGAGACTGTGTCAAATAAAGTGAGAAAAGCTGTTACACAAAAAGTTCCGTATATTTTAGTTATAGGGGATAAAGAATTAGGCGGAGGTGAATTAATGATCCGTATCAGGGGCGTGGAAAAGCAGGTGAAGATGGGCAAGAATGAGTTTGTTGAGAAAGTTTTAAACGAAATCA
>CAZHEJ010000043.1:530-1067 GCA_964531615.1 uncultured Gammaproteobacteria bacterium
AGAAATTGAATGGTTCTGTAAAGCAAAACCCCGTCCCGACGTAACGTCAGAGCGGGGTTTTGTCTTATTTATTATTTTCTAAAAAAACTTCTTCCCATTTCTCTTCCTTTTTTAAACCATCCTTTTGCTTCTTCGCCTTCCAGTTCTCTGTCTATTTTTTTCTCCTTTTCTTCTTCCAGAATTTCTTTAGAAAGCGCCGGGGGTTCTTCTTTTATCTCCTTCATCCCCAATTCTTCCTCCGGGTTTTCTATAATGTCCTCATCATCAAATTGATGAGCCAATCCTGGTTCTGCCATAGAATTTATCTTTAAGAATAAATGTTGCCTTTTTAACTTAAATATAGTATAGCATATTTTGAATATTTTGTCAAGCCCTCTTGCCTTATTAAATAAAATCTATTAAAATCAATGAATAGTTATGTCCAAAGTTTTTTATTATCTTCTTACTTTCGGTTGCCAAATGAACAAGAATGACAGCGAGAGGATAGCAGGCCTGCTTAATTCTTTGGGTTTAAAAAGCGCGGACAAGCCGGAAAAG
>CAZHEJ010000043.1:1077-4438 GCA_964531615.1 uncultured Gammaproteobacteria bacterium
TTCTTGGCAAGGATGCGGGCATTGTGGCCGGCACGATGGATATCGGCGTGCTTATTTCTGACGATGCCCGCAAAGGGGCGGAAAAGGCGGATGTTTTGATAATCAATACTTGCAGTGTCCGGCAGAGCGCAGAAGACAGAGTTTTTGGGATAATCAAAAACTGGCAGAAATTGAGAAAGAAAAAACCCGATTTAATCATTGCGGTTACTGGCTGCATGCCCGGCCGTGACAAAGACGGAAAACTTAAGAAAAAACTTAAAGGCGTTGATTTGTTTTTTCCGATTAGGGGATTGCCGCGGTTGCCAATGATGTTGGGTAGAGATGTGGCAGGTAGAAACGTAGCATGCTACGTTTCTACCAATGATTATTTGCAATTTACCCCAAAAAGAGAAGAAAATTTCCGTGCTTTTATCACCATTCAGACCGGCTGCAATAATTTTTGCTCATATTGCGTTGTGCCCTACGCGCGGGGGAGAGAAAAGAATCGGCCAGTCAGGGATATTTTAAAAGAAATCAAATTTGTTGCAAAAAAAGGATGCAAAGAAATTACTTTGCTCGGGCAAGCAGTGAACAATTACCAGACGCCGGATGAGGAGAGTTTTTCAAAACAAAATCCATACAAAAATCCCCCTTTGATTCCCCCTTTAAAAAATGGGGAGACAGGGGGATTTTCCGCTTTGCTGTGGGAAGCTAATCAAGTGAAAGGCATTGAGCGAATTCATTTTACCGCGGCTGACCCGCAGTATTTTAGCGAAGTGCAGATTCAGGCTTTAACTCTGCCAAAACAGGTTAATTATCTTCATCTGCCCGTGCAAAGCGGGGATAATGAGATTTTGAAAAAAATGAACCGCAAATATACGCGTGAATATTATATTGATTTAGTAAAGAAAATCAGAAAAGCCAGGCCAGGTATTGCCATTGGCACTGATATAATCGTCGGTTTCTGCGGAGAGACAGAAGAGCAGTTTCAAAATACAGTTGATTTGTATAAAGAATGCGATTTTGACATTGCTTATCTTGCCATGTACAGCGAGAGGAGCGGAACTCTGGCCGCGAAAAAATTCAAGGATAATGTTCCGCGCGTAGAAAAAAAACGTCGGCGGCAGATTTTGCAGGATTTAATGGAAAAAATCGTCTGGCGCAAGAACCAGAAATATATTGGCAAAACAGTTTCAGTCTTAGTTGATAATTATGCAAATGGCTGGTGTTCAGGCAATTCAAGCGAAATGAAACTGGTGAAATTCCCAGGTAGAAAAAATTTGCTCGGCAAAATCGTGAAAGTAAAAATCACCAAAGCGCAGGAGTGGATTTTGCGGGGGAAAATGGTATAATATAACAAATGAGTATGTTATTATTGCACAAAGAAAACAAAAAATTGCAGAAAGTGGTGGTGATTGTCGGACCGACAGCCAGCGGAAAGACCGACTGGAGCTTAAAGCTGGCACAGAAATTTAACGGGGAGATAATTTCTGCTGATTCGCGGCAGGTTTACAAGAAAATGGATATTGGCACTGGCAAGGAGCCTGGCGTGCGCAAATGGAGCGGTTTGCACAAGTGCTATATTATCCATGGTATTTCGCATCACCTGATTGATTTTTTGGATCCCGGCAAATCATTTACAGTCGCTGAATTTCGTGAAAAAGCCATCAAATATTGCAAATTGGCCCATAAGCACGAAAAAATTCCCTTTGTAGCCGGCGGAACAGGCCTTTATGTGCACGCCTTGGTGGATAATTTGCAGATTCCGCGGGTTTTGCCAAATCAGAAATTGCGCAGGAGTTTGGAAAACAAAACCAATGAGGAATTAGTTGCCATATTAAAAAAGATAGATATGAAGACAGCAAAATCAGTTGACCCGGATAACAAACGGCGCCTTATCCGCGCTTTGGAAGTCTGCATTTTCAGCGGAAAGCCATTTTCAGAACAGCAGAAAAAAGGGCCTATGCTTTTTAATTTTCTGCAAATCGGCATTGAGGTTCCGCGCGATGAGCTTTATCAGAGAATTGGCCAGCGGATTGACAAGATGATGAAAATGGGGCTTTTAAAAGAAGTAGAACAGTTGGTTAAACAGAAATATGATTGGAATCTGCCAAGCATGAGCGGAATCGGCTATCGGCAGTTCCGTGATTATTTTAACGGCCAAATCACCCTGGAACAGGCCATTGATAATTTGAAAAGAGACAACCGCCACTATGCCAAGCGCCAAATAACATGGTTCAAGCGCGATAAGAATATAAAATGGTGCAAAAATTATGAAGAGGCGGAAGAATTAATTAATAATTTTTTACATAATTGATATGGTGTCCAATCAGCCAGCATATTCTAAGAGCCATAAGATAATTGCTTTTTGTGCATGCATCCTGTTTTCCGCCTGGTCAAAAATAATAGAATTTTTATGGTCAATTGCATCGCGGGAAATTTCATAGCCAATATGGCAGGGCATGCAGTGCATTATTTTGGCTTGGGGAGCGTAAGTATCAATCAGCTTAGCATTTAGCTGGTAAGGCATAAATGTTTTTATTCTTCTGTCATATTCTATTTTATATTCCGGGACAACTTTTCCGTCTTTGAAAAATTCCATGTCCATCCAGGTATCAGTATGTATATAATCGGTGTTTTGCAACGCCTCGGATAAATTCAATGTATTTTTTACTAAGCCAGTGGCAGCGGTCAGTTTATTTAATTCTTCGTCAATGCTCGGAGGATTTGATTCAGGCGCGGCAACAGCAACTTCAATTCCCAATTTAGCGCAGGCTAATTTTAAAGTGTTTGAAACATTGTTTTCAATGCCCAGCCAGGCGATTTTTTTGATTTTTTCCAGTCCGCCGGAATGTTCAATCATTGTTAATATATCTCCCAAGGCCTGGCATGGGTGGTATTTTTCACTGCAAGCATCAATCACTGGAATTTTATTTAAGGAAGCAGCAGTAATAACATCATTTGCTTTGAGCGCGCGGAACATTAATACCTGCCCATAGCGCATTACTGCCTGTATTTCATCTTTAAAGTCAGTAAGTGAAAATTGTGAGGTTCTGGCATCGAGAAAAATGGCATGCCCTCCCAGTTCAGTCATTCCGGCTTCAAAAGACAGCCGGGTGCGGGTGGAAGTTTTTTGGAAGAGCATGATGAGCGTCCGATTTTTGAGACGCTCACCGTACTGCTCTGGGTTCGCCTTGATGCGAGCAGCGAGTGCAAGAATTTCCCGGAGTTCATCTGCAGACTGCTCTTTTAATGAGAGGAGGTGTCGCATACGGAAGATATTAGGTGTTAGGAAGTTATGTATTATGATGAGGACAACCTTTTTTGATAGGCGTTCCAGCCAGCTTCGCGATACTGCTGTGCGGTTTCTGCCGGGTTTTCC
>CAZHEJ010000044.1:0-4170 GCA_964531615.1 uncultured Gammaproteobacteria bacterium
AAGGAAAAAGGACCACAAAAGCATATATCACTTGAAGAAATTCCGGCAGAAGATGCTTCTCTTTCTAAGGATGATGACATTGAAATAGAAGATGAAACAGAAGAAGATGAAAAAGAATGGGAAAAAGAAACAGAGAAACGGGATATTTTTGAATTGGTTGGAGATGAAGAGACTGAAAGGAGAGAGGCGTTCAAGAGAGAAAAAATTCAAAAAAAAGCAGAGAAAAGATGGGAGGCAGGTATGCAGAAGGACGGGTTGGGTTTGCCAGGGAAAAGTCCACAATTTAACACCAAATCAAATTTAGAATCACCTCTTACATATTCAGGTAGAGATTCAAGAAAAGAAAATAGAGCTTGGTGGTCTGGAAAGAAAAAACATCCGCCGCATAAACCCAAATATAAAACTCATCCAGAACACCGAAGAATTTCTACTTAATTATTGTATTTTCAACGGATTAAAATTCGTTTCTGTATCATAATAATCCTCTTCCTCTTTTCTCTTCAGCCAGCCGACAACGCGGTAAGTGACAGGCAGGAGGATGACTTCAACCAAAATTTTGAAAATATAATTGGAAATCCAGACGACCAAAAGCAGGTTCCACGGCAGAACGCCGGCAAAGGCGATTAGTAAAAATATAGTGGTGTCAAAAAACTGCCCGACGATTGTTGAGCCAATTGTTCTAAGCCAGAGGAATTTTCCTCTGGTTTTTATTTTCAGTTTCGCCAAAACATAACTGTTCATAAATTCGCCGAGCAGATAAGCGCACAAGCTTCCCAAAACAATTCTCGGCACTACGCCTAAAATTGCTTCAAAAGCCGCCTGATTTCTCCAGTCCATTGCCGGCGGGAGCTTTTGCACAATCCAAAAAATAATCACCATCAATAAATTCATCATAAAGCCGATCCAGATTACTCTGCGCGCCCGCGCGTAACCGTAAACTTCAGTCAGAACATCGCCGAAAATATACGCCAAGGGGAATAAAATTGTCCCTCCGTCAAAGCTAAACCAGCCCAGAGACAGGATTTTGGTGCTGGTGATGTTGGAGAGTATCAGAACCACGGCGAATGAGGCGGTGATGAGGTCAAGATATTTGAAATTTTTCATATTTTTCAATAAATTTCAGGAGAGCCTGTTTGAGTTCAGGCAAAGAATCAACAAAGGTCCGTTCATAAGGATTGGTAGGATTTGATTGGTCGGCTTCAACATTTTTTTCGCGTCCTTCCCATGTTTTAATCTTTTTAATTGCTTGCTTTAGGTCGCTGGCGATAGTGAAGGCCTCGGCCAGATTATTATCCTTAATGTCAGAGTTAATGTGATTTATTTTTACCAACAAAACAGGATAACTAATTGTTTCTTTGTTTGTCTTGGTTTGTTTTATTTCTTCGGCGCCAGTTCCAGGATTACGGGTAGTAATAAATGATGACAGAATTTCCGGTCCTCGAGGAAAAGGCAGAAGGGAAAATTCTTTTGGCCAGGACAACTCTGCTTCGTTCATGGTTTTGGCGCGAATTTCTTTCAACGCTGTCAGAGTAGGCAGGTTTTTTTGTTCTTCTTCTGGGTAAATAGCGAGGCGGTTTTCCAAGAGATTAATCAAATCATCGCTGATTTTCAAAGCGCCTCTCTTTTTTCCTTTGGGAGGCAGATTTTCTAAAAGCCAGAGCCGGCTGTTATAAAGTTTGCCTGATTCGCCTTTGAGCGGAGGCAGGGTTAAAGGTTTTAAATTTTCTTTGAATTGGTCCCCAATCTCGGGCCTTCTTATTTCGCCCATATTTTTTTTAGTTTATTGAATTGATTGTTTTTAATCGCTTCTCGGATTTCTTCCATTAATTTTAGCATAAATCTGACATTATGCAAGCTGGCCAGCCGGAAAGCAAGGAGCTCGTCGCATTTAAAGAGGTGGTGGAGATAAGCGCGGGAATAACCGCCTGCGCAGACAGGACAGGTGCAGACAGGGTCAATAGGGGATGGGTCGTTGTAGAATTGGGAGTTGGTGATGTTTATGCGATTATTAGATCCCCGCTTTCGCGGGGATGACATTGAGGGCGACACGAAAAGCGAACCATTGCGGGCCAGGCGGGTCGGGGCTACGCAGTCAAACATATCAATGCCCTGCTCCACGACTTCAAAAATATCCAGAGGCGAAAGGCCCACGCCCATGGTGTAGTGTGGTTTTTCTTGGGGAATGAGCGGATTAATCCAGTCAAGAATTTTTTTCGTCGCTTCCATATTATAGCCAATGCTTTCCCCGCCAATGGCAATGCCGTCAAAGTCCAAATTTGAAATAAAACGCGCGCTTTCTTCACGGAGATTTTTGTAATTAGTGCCTTGAATTATTCCGAATAAATATTGCTTATTATAATCCGGATTTCCAGATAATCCAGATTTACAGATATTGCTTTCCTGCTTTCTTGTTTTTTTGCTTTTATGAAATTGCAAACAGCGTTCCGCCCATCTGTGTGTCCGTTCCATCGCTTTTCTGGCGTAATTTTCATCAACATCATCAGGCGTGCATTCGTCAAAAGCCATAATAATGTCCGCGCCGAGCTTGTGCTGTATTTCTATGGCGGACTCTGGGGTAAAGCGGTGCTCACTGCCGTCCAAGTGCGAACGGAATGTTACGCCATTGTCGTCGATTTTGACTAATTGACCTTGTACACCTTTGTCATTCCTGCGCAGGCAGGAATCCAGAAATTGATTGTCTGGATCCCCGCTTTTGCGGGGATGACAATTAATGTTTTGTTTTAATGTTTTCTTGTTTTTTTGTTTTAATGAGAACACCTGAAACCCCCCGCTGTCGGTCAGAATTGGATGGTTCCAATTCATAAATTTATGCAATCCGCCGAATTCGGCAATCAAGTCCTCCCCTGGCCTCAAATGCAGATGATAGGCATTAGCTAAAATAATCTGTGCATTTAGATTTTCCAAATCAGCACTGTCCAGCGCCTTGACTGTGGCCTGGGTGCCGACCGGCATAAAAGCCGGCGTTTCAAAATCGCCGTGGGCAGTATGAATCACGCCTGTGCGGGCAAGAGAGTTTTTGTCTTGATGAGTAATTTCAAACATATCAGTATGTTAGATGATTTTGCCAAAAGAATCAATCCGCGATACACTATCTGTATGTATATGAAAAAAATATATTATTTTATATTCTTTCTTTTAGCCATAGGTCTTGCCAGCTGGCTTTTTGTTAATCGGGTGGAAATAAAGCAGGATATTGCTGATTGGCAGAGGAAGCGCGATTTGCCGGTGGCGACAGTGAAGGTTGAAAATGTTCAAAATGTTCAAGATGAACAAATCGAACAATCTGTTGAAACAGGGGATTCTTCGACTTCGTCCGCCGAAACGGCAGACTTCGCTCAGAATGACGAGAATAGTTTGTCAACAGAAATCAACCTCGCTGTGCCTTTTATATCCCAAGCCCCTTATGCCGTCTGGGACGGTTTGCATGAAGACGCTTGCGAAGAAGCGGCAATGATTATGTTAAACGCGTTTTATCAGGGCGTTCAGAAGATAAGTAAAGAAGAAGCAGAACAAGCGATTCAAAATTTAGTCAAATGGGAAAAAGAGAATTTAGGTTTTTTTGAAAGCACCAATGCCGAGGAAAATGTCAGAATTCTGAAAGAATATTTCGGCTTGTCCGGAGCGCGTGCAATTTATGATATTACAATTGAGGACATTAAAAAAGAGCTGGCAGAAAGCAGACCAGTTTTGGTTCCGGCCGCGGGCAAACTTCTGCCAAATCCGTATTTTCGCAATGGCGGTCCGCTTTTTCACATGCTCTTAATCAAGGGCTATGCCAAAGACGGCCGTTTCATCACCAATGACCCGGGCACTAAGCGCGGAGAGGATTTTACCTATAAATTTGAAGACCTATTTAACGCTATACACGACTGGAATGGAGGAGAGGTAGTGGAGGGGAGGAAAGTTATATTAATTGTCGCTTTCTAAATTCTTTATTGCTTGTTTTTCTCTGGATTTATTCTTTAAATGCCTGCGGATAAAATAAATCCCGGCTATTAAAAGCAGAATCGCGACTGTAAAGGAAACATATTCTGAATAATGCCTCAATCGGCTCCAGTTTTGCCCGAGAATATATCCGCAGAAAGTCAGAATGCCGTTCCAGCTCGTGGCTCCTAAAACAGTATAGAGGCAGAATTTTTTTAAGTTCAT
>CAZHEJ010000045.1:0-3749 GCA_964531615.1 uncultured Gammaproteobacteria bacterium
CCCGCCGGCTTTTTTTATTCTCTGCAGAATAAAATAAGCGTTCAAAACAGCGGTATAGTGGTGTTCTGCCAAGCTGGCGGCTTCAGATAATCTGACACCCGCGGCAAGATAGCCAGTGCAAGGCTGTTCTTTGGTGAGCTGGAGGATAGATAAGAGTTTCAGCAGTTTTTGCATAAACCACTAATTTTTATCACTAATAACACACTAATACCATCTTTACCGTATTAGTGTCAAGTATTAGTGGGCTTGAATCTCGGTACAAAAACACCCCGTGTAAAACGAGGTATTTTTGTGAGTGCCAGATTTAGGTGAGATTTTTAGGTGAGAATTTTGATTGAAATAATACGTCTGGCGGCGCATATTTTTAGGTGTCTAATTTGATGACTTGACAAGGCAGAGTCCGAATGACCCCATCAATCAATTGGATTTTTTGGGGCGCTTTGTCGACTGTTTGCAGATCATCGTGTTCCACAACTACCATAACATCATGTTGACCAGTAATTACATCACAATTTCGTACTCCTGGAACTTTTTTTACCTCTTCTAACACTTTTGCAAGTGTTTGAGTCCCTCTAAGAGTATCGACAAATACGTACTTCTTCATTTTTATTTCCTCCTTTTTCTGTTGTTTAAAAATTCTCGCCCTCCTAATTAAAGAGCGAATTGTTGAGCAGTAGAGTATCAGAATTGGGAAAGGATGTCAAGAGGATATGTTATTTGTGACCCGGCTGGGATTCGAACCCAGGACCGTTTGCTTAAAAGGCAACTGCTCTACCAGGCTGAGCTACCGGGCCCCGTTAGATTGTAAAATGTGTCCAATATGATATACTATTTTTGTTTAAAAGTCAAGATAATGACTTAATTATATCATATTTATATGCTGAACAAAAAATACCTTGCCACACTGCGGGCAGAATTGCACGAGTATGCCTTGCAAAGGCAGGAAGTGATTAGAGTGTCAAACGAGGCGATTTATAACGCCAAGCGGGCGATTTTTGATTTGCACCGCGACAATGTGAAAGAGTCAAAACTAAAGCTCAAAGGCGCAGAGGGACTTATTGCCGGGCTTAATAAGAAGTATAAAAGCGCGCCAGAGGTTTTGGAAGAAGGGGCATACAAGGCGGCTTTGGAAGAGTTTGTGGAAGCGAAATTGTTTTATGATTTTTTAACGAGCGGGAAAATCGGCGAGGTTGAGGTTCTGCCAGTTGGTTTTGAATCATATCTGGCCGGCTTGTGCGATGTGCCGGGCGAGCTTTTGCGCTATGCTGTCAAAGCCGCAACTGCCAAAGATATCAAGACAGTTAAAAAATGCGCTGATATGGCGCAGGAAATTATGGGCGAGCTGATTGAGTTTGATTTGACCAGCTATCTGCGCACAAAGTTTGACCAGGCAAAGCAGGCGGTGAGGAAATTGGAAGAAGTGGTGTATGAGGTGACATTACGTCAGTAATGTCATCCCCGCCTGCGCGGGAATGACAACAGCGAATTATGAAAAAAATAAAAAATTTATTTCACTTCTTCTACGCCTGGCTGGGCGCGATTTGGTATGGCTATCCGTCAGAAGAACTGTTGGTAATCGGCGTGACTGGCACGAGCGGGAAATCAAGCGTGATTTATTTTTTAAAACAGGTTTTGGAGTCTATTGGTTTTAAAGTCGGCGCGCTGTCAACCATTGAATTTTGCGTTGCAGGCAAATGCCAGTTAAATGACAAAAAAATGACCATGCTCGGCAGAATGTTCATCCAGAAGAAATTGCGCGAGATGGCAAACGCCGGATGCCAGATTGCAATTATTGAAACAACATCAGAGGGCTATTTACAGCACCGGCATAGGTTTATAAATTATGACACGATTGTTTTGACTAATTTATACCCCGAACATCTGGAGGCGCATGGCGGGTTTGAGAATTATAAAAATGCTAAACTCGGTATATTTAAATACGTCAGTCAGTGCAATAGAAAAAGAGAAATTAAGAAACTAAGAAATTGGGAAACTGTAAAAACAGCGATTGTGAATGGCGGTAGCGAATATGCGGAGGAATTTTTGAAGTTTGGATTTGATAAGAAAATTGTGTTTGGAAAAATTCCTCCCTATTTTGCTCCAATCTACGGCGAATATAATGCAGAAAATTTGTCAGCAGTAATTGCAGTTGCAAAAAGTTTAGATATTGCTGAAGAAAAGATAAAACAGGCGATTGCAAAAATTAAATCTCCGCCCGGAAGAATAGAATTTATTCCCGAGGCAGAAAAATTAGGATTTAAAGTGATAGTAGATTATGCTTTTGAGCCTGTTGCGCTGGGAGAATTGTATAAAGTCGTTGAATTGATTAAGCCCGATCATATCATTCATGTCTGCGGTTCAACCGGAGGCGGGCGAGACAAATCAAGAAGACCTGAAATAGGAAAATTGGCTGGAGAAAAAGCAGATGTAGTGATAGTTACGAATGAAGATCCTTATGATGAGAATCCAATGGAAATTATCAAAGCTGTATCAGCTGGAGTAAAAAAGGCGGGAAAAGAGCCAGTTGAGATTTTGGACCGCGGAGAAGCAATCAAAAAAGCGATTGATTTGGCGCAAGCAGGCGATTTAGTTTTAATCACCGGAAAGGGGAGCGAGCAGGCAATCGCAGTCGCAGGCGGTAAGTTGATAAAGTGGGACGACAGGGAAGAAGTAAGAAAATGTCTAATATCTAATTTCTAATGAAATTATCAAATATAAAATTAAAAGAGAGCGAGAGAATGATGAAAGTAGTCCGCCGCTACGGCCTGACTTTTTTTTGGTGGTGGATTTTTATCGTCCTGCTTTTCGGCGCGCCGTTTTTCTTTATATTCTGGCTTTTCAGGCATGGCTGGTGGGGTCAGGCGCTGTTTATTATTCCGGTAATTTTAGGAGTTTTGAGTTTAATGCGCACTCTGTTTTTATGGCGGGCGAATGTTTTGGTAGCCACCACCCACCGGATAGTGGATATTGAACATCGCGGGTTTTTTGAAAAGACTGTTTCAGAAGTGCCTTATGACCAGATAGAAAATGTTTTTGGAAAAATAAAAGGATTTTGGGGCACAATTTTTCGTTATGGCGAGCTGGCTATCCAGACCGGCGCCGGCAAAGTGGAGATTGCGGCGGAGAAAATAAAACAGCCGGTTCGGCTGCAGCAGGAAATTAATGACTGGCGAGAGAAATATGTACGTAAATACTCTTACGATTTCAGCGAAGATGTGGCAAAAGTGATTATTGACAAGCTTTATGAATTAGAATTGCCGGAATTGATGAAAGTAAGGGAAGCATTAGAAAGGAGGATAGCGAGACTAAAAAAATGAATTATGGTATAATTATTATGTTATGATACGCCGGGAACAAACAGGAATCAGGCGATTTTTTGCTTCACGCCTATTTATAATACTGGCTTTTTTAGCTATATTTTTTGTTGCCGCCGCTTATATCCGCGCTTATTACCAGGATTATAAAGTGCGGCAGGAAATTAAAACCTTGCAGGAAGAAGTTAAAAAGCTTGAGAAAAAAAAGTTGGAATCAATGGAAATATTGAAATATGTCATATCGCCTGAATTTGTGGAGGAAAAAGCGCGCACTGAATTGAATATGAAGAAGCCCGGAGAAAATGTATTGGTTATTTCCAGTTCCAGCCAAGAGCAGGAAACAGCGGAAAAAGCAGAGCAGGCTAAACCGCTATTGAAAAATCCAGTAAAATGGTGGTATTATTTTACTCATCGGCAGATTAAAGCCGATTAATT
>CAZHEJ010000046.1:0-3689 GCA_964531615.1 uncultured Gammaproteobacteria bacterium
AAAGATATTTTAAAAAACATCAAATGATGAATTTATACACGGAAAAAGAAATTGAGGTGATGCAAAAGGGCGGAAAGATTTTGGCAAGAATAATGAAAGAATTAATAAAAAAAGTTAAGCCCGGCATTACCACGAAATATTTGGATAAGGTCGCAAGCGACCTTATTTTACAATACAAAGCAGAGCCGGCTTTTAAGGGTTTTAATAACTATCCAGCTGCATTATGCACTTCCCTAAATGAAGAAATAGTCCACGCTGTGCCGAGTAAGAGAAAATTGAAGAATGGCGATATTTTGAAATTGGATTTGGGAATTAGGTACCCCGCAAACAAGGCAAGTAAAGGATATTGCACGGATATGGCAATTACTTTAGCAATAGGTAAGATGAATAAAAAAACCCGAAAATTAATTGCAATAACTAAAAAATCTTTGGAAATTGCAATCAAACAATGCAAACCCAATAATCATTTGGGAGACATTGGTTATGCTATTCAGAAATATGCAGAGAAAAATGGATTTAACGTTATTCGGGATTTGGTTGGACATGGAATTGGCAAAAATATTCACGAAGAGCCGCAAATCCTTAATTACGGCAACAAAGGGACTGGTCCTGAGCTTGTCGAAGGGATGGTGCTTGCCTTAGAGCCAATGGTGGCAATGGGAAATTATGAAATTGAAAAATGCGAGGATGGATTTGCTTATCGCACCAAAGACTGCAGCTTAACCGCTCACTTCGAACACACCATCGCGATTACAAAAAAGGGAGCGCAGGTATTGACAAAATAAAATAATGGGTGTATAATTTTAATGGAAAACTGAAATCAGTTTTTCCGGTCTGCCGTAGGCGGACCGACCTTAACAAAAAGGAGAACTGACTATGTCAAAGAGACAAGAGGTCAGGCGCGCGCCAGACAAAGAGTTTGGCGTACTGGAAGATTTTTTGAGGAAGGCGCGGAAAAATCCGATTTGGATTGAGCGCCTAGGAAAAATGTTGAAAGGAAAAAATCCTTTTGAGGAAACCAAGCAGGTCGTCAAAAACTGGCTTCAGCCCATCGTGGACTTGGAGCGAAGATGCCACCAGGACTTTTTCGGCGAAGTTTTCAGCTTAGCGGAGTTCACCAGAACTCTCAAGCAATACGGCGCGAAAAGAGTAGAAGCGTGGAAAAAACTCGGTCTCGAGCCGCATTTTCTGCCCGCGGTTTCGATGATGCCAGGAGACGACTATCCGGGCTGGAAAATTAAGCCAGAAGAGTGGTTTTATAAACAACTCGTTCAGGGCAACATTTTCCAGATTATTCGTGGAGAGTTTCAAAAACTCACCACAGTCAATCTTGGCGGAATCACCGTGCTCGTGGACACTCGGCTCAAGCCCAAGTACGGCGATGAATACGAGGATGATTGGTTGGGTCAAATCATCGCCAAGCTTCGGGAAGCGGGTGAGATTCAGGATTTCAATCCGTGTTTTTCTCGCTTCAATGTCTCCGCTGAGGAGACCGAACTGGATAAGGCTGAAGCTGCGAAAATCCTCGGTCTCAAACCCGAGCAGCTTCGGCTGGAGCGGAAGATCGAGGCCAATGTCATTCCGCAGGCGTATTTGTATATGCCGCGCAAAGACGACGGCAAAACAGACACTTGGGAATGGCGCGAGGAGTATTTCGGGGACCGCGGCGATCGCCTCGATGGTGGTCATTCTGACAGTGGCGGTCTGGCGAGCGTCGACTACGACTCGGTTTCCGTTCACTGGGACGTCAGGGCGTTTCGCTTTCTCGCAGTGCTCTAGTCCGCCGAAGGCGGACTTGGTTCTCTCGAACCTTTGAATTTTGGGGGTCTGGTTGCTTGCAATCAGACCCCATTTTCTTTTTTCTTTTGCAAAAAAATATAAAAGTATGATATACTTAAACCATGGAAGAGAAAATACATTTATCAGTGGTGGTGCCTGCGTATAATGAGGCGAAAAGAATTGCGGGAACACTTTTGGACCTGGATAGGTATTTATCCAAACAAGATTATCTTTATGAAATTTTGGTTGTGAATGACGGCTCAAAAGACAATACCGCGGAAGTGGTGGTAAAAACCGGGCAATTGGTGAAAAATCTGAAATTGATTGATAACAAAGAAAATCATGGCAAGGGTTGGGTAACCAAACAGGGTATGCTGGAGGCAAAAGGAAAATATCGCATTTATATTGACGCGGATAACGCGATTTCCTTAGACCAGATTGAGAATTTTTGGTCTTATACCAAAGAGTTTGATGTAATCATTGGCTCTATTGAGGTTAAAGGCGCAAAAATCGAGGAGCACGCTGGCTGGCATCGTCGATTTTTAGGCAAGATTTCCAAATACATCATTCGCCTTGTGGCAGGGCTTTGGGAAATCAAAGACACCCAAAGGGCTTTTAAGCTGTTTCCTGACAAAATAGCTGAAGAGGTTTTTTCCCGACAAACAATTTTTCGCTGGGGGTTTGATATTGAAATTCTGGTTTTGGTGAAAAAATTGGGATATAAAATAAAAGAACTGCCAGTGGCTTGGATTAATCCCGGAGAAAGCAAGGTAACCCTGAAATCTTATATTAGAACTTTTGCCGAATTGCTAAAAATAAAATATAATATTTTGACCAATAAATATGAAAATAAGCGACTTTAAAAAGAAACAATTAAGAAATGGGTTTAAAAATGTCTCGGAGTTGAGGCAGGATTTGGTAAGCGAAGATTGGATGATTGTGGCAACTGGCAGGGCAAAACGACCCCATTTTTTTGCCAAGAGAGGAAGGGAAAAATTTGAACAGCCAATCTTGCAATGCCTGTTTGAAGACCCGCAGGTTACTGGTCATAGCGAGCCCTTGTTGATTTATTACGAACAAGGCAAAAAACGTAGAACAGAAGGAGTGAAGAAATTGATTAAGGAGTGGAGTTTGCAAGTGATAAAAAACAAGTTTCCAGCTTTAGGACCAGGAGATTGTTCGGACTTGCATAAGGAAGGACCATATACTTTAATGGATGGAGCTGGATTTCACGAAATCATCATTACTCGCGACCACAGTAAGCATTTGGCATTGATGTCTTTGGATAAAGTGGAAGAAGTGATTAAAGCATATCAAGAGCGCTATCTGACATTAATGGACCATAAATGCGTGAATTATATTTTTATTTTTCATAATCACGGTAGAGAGGCAGGAGCAACCATTCCGCATCCTCATTCCCAGTTAATTGCCATGCCAGTGCTTCCAGCTGATGTAAAGAGAAGTTTAAGGGGCGCCAAAGAATATTATGAGAAACATAAAAAGTGTGTTCATTGTAAAATGGTAAATTGGGAAAGAGAAGAGAGAAGAAGCATTTTTCAAAACGAACATTTTGTGGTTTTTTCTCCTTTTGTGCCTCGGGTTAACTTTGAATTGAGAATTTATCCCAGGAAACACCAACCCCATTTTGAGAAAATTGATGATATTGAAAGAAAATATCTGGCAGAGGCATTGTGGCAGGCGCTTTTTCGTTTGTATAAAGGATTGAAAGACCCGGCTTACAATTTCTTTATTCATACCGCGCCCTGCGATGGCAAGGATTATAAGTTTTATCATTGGCATATTGAGATTTTTCCTAAAACAAACATCTGGGCTGGAATTGAATTAGGGACTGGAGTTGAAATCATCACTGCAAAGCCGGAAGAAGTAGCCAAATTTTTAAGAAAAATTAA
>CAZHEJ010000047.1:0-3602 GCA_964531615.1 uncultured Gammaproteobacteria bacterium
GGTGAATTAGACATTAGACATTTATAAACAGCTGTCACTCCATTTATATTTCTCTCAATCTCAAAATTTTTGCTGGCATATTCCCTGCCTGCCATAGCCATCTGCTTCGCTTTTTCTTTGTTCTGCCAAACAAATTTAATCGCTTCGGCCAGCGCTTGGCCATTAGACACCGGAACAATCAGGCCGTTTTTGCCATGTTCAATCAATTCCGCGCCGCCGGCAGGAGTGGTAATCACTGGCCGGCCGGCCGCCATTGCCTCCATCACCACCAAGCTCATTCCTTCCCATAATGACGGCTGGGCCACCAAATCAATGTTTAGCATCTCCTGAACAAGATTTTTGTTCACTCCGCCCCAAGTAATTCTGTTCGCAATGAATAATTCGTTAGCTAAATTTTTCAATGATTTTTCCAAACTTCCCTCGCCGAAAATATCCAAGCGCCAGGGAACATCTTTCAACTTTGACATGGCCTGAAACAAAAATTGATGCCCCTTCTGCTTTTCAATTCTGCCAATGACCGCCAGGCGCAATTTCGGCTTTTCCAGCAATCCGGCTGGTGGCACAGCCAGCCATTTTTCCAATTCAATGCCATTTTCTATCAATCTCACTTTTTCTTCTTTAATCTTCAAATCGTCTAAACAGAAAGTTTTAACCGCTTCTGAAACCGCAATCACTTTATCAGCTCTTTTTAAAATCCAGCGCAAAGCCAGCCGGCGCAAAAACGAATGCTCGCGGCTGACATTATGCTGGGTGGAAATCCAGTTTAGATTTTTAAATTTTCTCTTTAACAGATAACCAAAAAAATCGCCGCTAAAAATGTGCGTGTGAATAATATCCGGTTGCTTAAACTTGACCCATTCCCTCGCCATTTTCCAATTGCGCCGCAGATTCAACAAACTCTTTTCCTCGCCTGCCAACACCTCTATGTTCAGCTTTTCAAAATCCTCGACTAATTCTCCGCCTCCAACCGCGCTCGCCACAGCAACTTTCCACCCCTGTTTTTGAAAATATTCGGCATAATCAAAAACCAGCCTTTCCGCTCCGCCGGTAGTGAAACGAGGGATTATATACAATGCTCTTTTGGACACAGAATAAATTTGCTATACTAAGTTATAGATTACCACTTTTTAACCCAAAAATCAATGCTGGAAAAATTTCTTCTACTGTTCATCATTCTGCGCCCGACGCTTGATTACTTCCGCGAAACAGTAATTTTTTCAACCGAGCGTCTGACTTTGAATTTAAACGCGGTTTTTGCCCTACTGCTTTTTTTCTGGTCGCTGGCCATGCTGGCAAAATATTGGCGAGAGATAAAGCCGGCTCCCCTGCGCCTGGCTTTGCCGGCGCTGTCTGTTTTGATGCTTGCCAGCGCGTTTTGGAGCGTCTCGCCTTTTACATCCCTGATTGAAAGCGTAAAATTCCTGGATATTACGGCTCTGTTTCTGTTCAGCTATGTTTTAGTGAAAGAAAAAAAAGTTTCTCTGCGAGAGATAATTATCAGTATAATAGTTTCCGCCATCATCCCGATTCTGGCCGGACTAATACAATTATTTACCGGACAGGGAATGTCAACCTTCGGCCTGCACGGCCGGATTTACGGCACTTTCGGCCACCCCAATGTCTTCGCCTTTTTCCTCCTCTTTCTCCTCTTTCTTCTCATTCAATACAGAAAATCAATATTTTGGCAAAAACACAAAAGTCTTCTTTGTACTTTTTACTTTTTACTTTTTACTTTATTATTAATGACCTACACCCGCGCTGCATGGGTCGGCCTGCTGGTATTTTTAATGGCCATCGGGATTCTAAAATACCGCAAGATGCTGGCATGGCTAATTAGTGGTTTGGTCTTGTTCTATTTGGTTTTTTATCCTTTGAACAACTTTTTGATTCAGCATTACAACTTCAGCCTGCAAAAAGAACTCCCGCTCTTGAGCCGCACCACTGAAAGAAGCGAAGAAGCTG
Organism: uncultured Gammaproteobacteria bacterium; assembly: GCA_964531615.1. Lineage (GTDB taxonomy): Bacteria > Patescibacteriota > Patescibacteriia > Magasanikbacterales > UBA922 > CAZHEJ01. The sequence continues at coordinate 1,963 of CAZHEJ010000047.1, forward strand.
ATTCTTTTGAATGGCGAAAGTCATTAGTGCGTGAAAATATTCCGCTTATCCGCGCCAAACCTCTGCTCGGCTACGGCTATGGAACTTTTCCTCTGGTCTGGGAAGCGAACAGGAGTATGGAGCATTTCTGGGATGACAGCGCCGAAGCGCATAATGACTATCTGCGCCTGACGGTGGAAATCGGGATACTTGGATTATTGGTTTATTTGATTATTCTCGGACGGTTATTGCAAGCGAACATCGCTGCATCAAATTTATATTTAACAGCTTGGATTGTCACTTTTATTGTTGTCAGCGTCTCGGACAACATGCTCCATCACACGCCTGTAATGTGGCTGATGTGGAGCTGGTGGGGGGCAATGCTCGCAGCTCACACACAAACTTGACACTTTATTCATAAACTTTTATACTATCCATACCTATGTCCACTATCACTTTATGCGACAAATGCGGCAAACTAATTCTAAACAAAATTGCTAAATTTTTAAAAAATAAAAAATATGGAGGAAAAAAATAGTCAACAAACAACTTTGGAGGAAATACTATCAACAATAAATGATTTTGCTCAAAAAACTGAAGAGTCTTTTATTGAACGAAAAGATGAAATAAAGGGTGTAAAACAAAATACTGAAGAAATTTTAACCCGCCTTGATAAAGTAGAAAACGAATTAGAAGACATAAAGAAAAAACTTACTGAACTAGAAACCCGTACCAAAGAAGATACAGACGCTTATGCGGAAGACATTTTGCAATTGAAAAGACAGGTTAAACAATTAGAAATACAAGTTAAACAATTGCAGATGATGTGAGGGTAAGTTTATCAATCTTATTAATTTTATTAATCTATAACAAAATCCGCCTTATCGGCGGATTTTGGGTTTTAAAGTGCACTCCCTTCAATCTCATCTCCATTTTAAAAAGATGAAAAGGAGATTTAGGGAGCCCTTATTCGTTTGAACAAACAAGGGCGGAGCGCTCTAGCAGTAATTCATAGAGGATATGAAATTACCACATTATAGAGTTAGCGCCTTGCTCCAAGGAAGATGCGCTGAAGTAAAGAACAAAATGATTAATCGTCCACCGTCCCATTGCAGTCATTATCAAAACCATCCGGCCATTCAAAGGCTGTGGGGTGGTTGTAGTAACTCCCATCCGTGACAAACGACCCCTTCTCTGTATAGATGATGAATGTTGTCCCATCTATGGGGTCATCATCGCAATCACCCCCAAGAAGGTTTCCCACAGGTATAGCAGGGTTTGCTGACCCAAGACAAGGAGCTACTCCGCAGTAGCCATCCCCATCATCATCCCAATTGTCTGGTGTCCCGTCTGGAAGCGGACCTCCGCCTGCTCCTCCCTGTCCTGCAGGCGTACATTCGTGCTGGTCAATGAACACTGTACATTGACCACCTACACAATAATACCCTTCTGGACAAGGATTGCCTATGTCACAAGCGAAACACACAGGGTCATTCTCACAATCACCGTCCACACAATCTACATCTCCATCCCAGTCCCCGTCAATGTCATCTTCGCATTCATCCTCTACGGTGCCGCACCATCCGTCATTGTCTGTGTCCTCACATACCTCGCAGACGCCAGTGCTCACTTCTGGATCCAAATTGGGCAAGCAACCGTAG
>CAZHEJ010000048.1:0-295 GCA_964531615.1 uncultured Gammaproteobacteria bacterium
CAGAAGTGAAATTAAAGGGCGGGTCTGTGAGGGAGAGTGGGAGTTTGGAGGTGAGGGTGAAGTAGCATGGCTCAAATAAGTCAAAATGGAGGGTATCTATGGAGGGAAACCAAATAAAATTTAAAAACAGGTTCCGAATCCCTTCCACTCGTTACCCCGGGTGGAATTATGGTTGGGATGGAAATTATTATGTCACCATTTGCACGAAAAATAGGATTTGTCATTTTGGAAAAATTAAAAATAATGAAATAATTTTATCAGAAATAGGTAAAATCGCGAAGGAATATTGGTTGAA
>CAZHEJ010000048.1:318-1989 GCA_964531615.1 uncultured Gammaproteobacteria bacterium
TAATGCCGAATCATGTGCATGGGATTGTGGTGGTTGATCACGAAAATACCGATGGTGTAGAGACGCAAAATATTCCCATATCCGTCGTAGAGACGCAAAATCTTGCGTCTCTACAAGAATTCGAATATCAAAATAAATTCGGTCCCCAATCAAAAAATTTATCATCAATAATTCGCGGTTTTTAAATCGGCGTTAAAAAATTCGCTGTCATGAATAATATTTCATTCCAATGGCAGTCCCGTTTTTATGAACACATCATCCGCAATGAAAAATCATTGGGAAAAATCCGCGAATATATTCAATTGAATCCGCACAAATGGCCGGGTGATAAAAATTTTATTTATTTTTAATAAAGGAGGTATGCCAAAGAAAATTTTTTGTATCGTACTCTCTGTTTTAATCGGGAGTGTTTTTTTGTTTTTTGTTGACACAGCCAAGTCAGCCAATACGGACATTATTATCAATGAAATCGGCGCTTATGAAGCAGAAGGCTATGAATGGGTGGAAATTTGGAATAAGGGCAGTGAAGATGTTGTTATAGATGATTGGGTATTCTGGGAAGACAGCACCAATCACAAAATTACGGCAACAAGTTCTGATAATATTATAGTGCCGGGCGAATACGGCGCAATTTGCGATGATGCAGGCAAATTTTTGGAAAAATACCCTGCTTTTTCCGGTTCGATTTTTGATTCTTCTTGGGGTTCGTTAAAAGAAGACGGGGAAGAGATAGGCTTAAAAGACAGCGGGGACAATTGGGTGGAAAATGCTTTTGTTTATCCTTCAGCCAGCCACTATTCTTTGGAAAGAATCAGTTCCAGCATTGAATCTGCCAGCACTACCAATTGGAGCGAGCATCCGAGCGAAAATAGTTTAGGCAGTATAAATTATTGGACAACTTATGTTCCTCCGCCAGAAGAACCAACGCCGACTATAATTAAAATAGTAATAAATGAATTTGTCAGCGACCCGTCTGAAGGCAATAAAGAGTGGATTGAATTGTATAATTTTTCCACTTCAAGCATTGATTTGACTGGGTGGACATTGTCAGACGGCGTGGGAGTGATTGCTTCTCCAACCAGCACTATTGAAGTCAGCGGTTTTTTGGTGATTGAACTTTCTTCCAGCAAATTGAACAATGACGGAGACATTATTGTTTTGAAAAATGTTACCGGAGAAATAGTTGATAAAGTAGCTTATGGAAATTGGGATGACGGCAATAAAGGTGATAATGCGCCTGCAGTTTCTAATCCTAATTCAGTCGCCAGGATTGTGGACGGGCAGGACACAGATAATGACCAGAACGATTTTACAGAAACCACTACGCCAACCAAAGGCGCGGCTAATCAAATCACTTCGCCTGTCACAACCCCGCCGCCCAGCGGCGGAGGCGGAAGTTCTGGCCCGGCGATAAGTTATAATCCGGGTGATATTGTAATCAACGAACTGGTGGCAGACCCAGCAGATGACCAGGAAGAGTTTGTTGAATTATACAATAATACCAGCGCTCCTATTAGTATAGAGGGATGGTGGCTGGAAGATGGAAGCGAGGCAAAAACAATTTTAAGCGGAATAATTCTGCCTCAAAAATTTTTTGCGGTAGATTCGCCGAAAGGAAGCTTGAACAATGCCGGCGATATTGTTATTTTGTTTGACCCGAGCGGAAAAGAA
>CAZHEJ010000048.1:2004-3509 GCA_964531615.1 uncultured Gammaproteobacteria bacterium
TTTTAAAGAAATAGATAAAATAACTTATGGCGCTTGGGACGATGGCAATCTGTCCGACAACGCGCCTGTCGCTTCTGACCCAATAAGCTTGGCGCGCAAGACTGACGGCAAGGACAGCAATAATGATTATTATGATTTTGTTTTGACTTCCACTATCACGAAAGGCGCGGGCAATAAAATAACAGTTGACAGTGAAAGCGGGGAAATGACTGCGCCGATAACTGGCGCAAGCAGTGTAATTATCAATGAAATCTTTCCAAACCCGAAAGGATCTGACAGCGAGAATGAGTTTATTGAACTGAAAAATATCGGCGATGCGGCGGTTGATTTGGCAGGTTGGCTCTTGGGCGATGCGTCAAAGAGCAAATACAAGATAACGCAGGGCGCAATCCAACCTAACGGCTTAATTGTTTTTAAGCGTTCAATGACTAATATTGCTTTGAACAACACTGGCGGGGATGAGGCAAAATTATATTTTCCCAATGGCATATTGGCTGATTCCGCAAAATACGCTGAACCGGCTTTGGAAGAACAGAGTTATGCGCGCCGTGCTGATGCCACTTGGGTTTGGACGACAAAAACTACTACTGGCAAAGAAAATATTATTGAGGGCGCAAGCGCGGCTCCGATAATTTCCATTGACGCGGAAACCGAAGTCGCAGTCAACGAAAAAGTTCTGTTTGACGCTTCTGATACCACAGACCCCGAAGGCGAAGAAATGGTTTTCAGCTGGAATTTCGGCGACGGAAAAACCAGCGCCAGTTCAACAGCAGAACATGTTTTTGCAAAAAAAGGGGAATACAGCGTGGAATTGAGCGTTAAAGACAGCGCTGGCAATGAAGCAAAGAAGAAAATCATAATCAATGTCAAAGACAATTCAGAATTCAGCGGAGGATATTATGACGAAATTGCTTTGGGTAATATTAAAATTTCAGAAATTTTTCCCAATCCTGAAGGTTCGGACGACGCGGAATTTATTGAATTATTCAACCCTGTTGAATACGCAATTGATTTGTCAGGTTTGAAGCTGGACGACGAAGAAAGCGGTTCGCGCGCTTTTGCCATCCCTGATAAGACAATCATCAAGGCAAATAGCTTTTTAGTATTTAAAAGAAAAGAAACAGGGCTGGCTTTGAACAATTCCGGCGATTCAGTTCGGCTTTTATTGCCAGACGGAGAGATTCTCACAGTAATTGATTATGATAATGTGATTGAAGGAGCTTCTTATGCTTTGGGTGCGGACGGAAATTATGCTTGGACGAGCGAAGTTACAATGGGAGAAAACAACAGCATACAAATTGCGAATCTCCCGAATATGCGAATTACGAATAGAAAAATTACAATTGAGGCCAGCTTGGATAAAGTTAGAGATTTGGACAAGGGAGATTTGGTGAAAGTGAGGGGAGTTGTAGCAGTTTTGCCCGATGTTTTCAGCTCCCAGTATTTTTACATAGTAGGATCTTCCGGAGTTCAGATTTATATGAATAAAAAGGATTTTCCAGAAT
>CAZHEJ010000049.1:0-3433 GCA_964531615.1 uncultured Gammaproteobacteria bacterium
CTCACCTCCAAACTCCCACTCTCCCTCACAGACCCGCCCTTTAATTTCACTTCTGTAATTAAAAGCCACTGGCCTGTTGCCGGCGTTTCATTCCATTTAAAGACAACTTGATTGTTGAATAAATCTAAAAAATCCGTTTTGGTTAAAATTAAATCCCTCTGCCCGCTGATTTCCTTGTAAATTCTCAACTCGGCGATGTCTGACAGCCTAAAATGATTCAGAAAAAATATGCGCGGAAAATCGCTCTGGCTTAATTCAGCATTTTTTTCAACCCAGAATATTGCCGGCTGTTCTTCACCAGCCTGCAAATTAAAGTTGACGCTTTTCTCCTCGTAATTGCCAAGGTCATCTTCAGCAATTACTGACAAGCTGTGCTGGCCATCTGCCAATTCTGGAGCAAAATAAGCTAAACTAAAAGGATATTCCCTCGCTACTTTCACCTGCTTGCCGTCTATTTTATAAACAATTTTGGCAATCCCCCGCGGAGCGCTGGCTTTTATTTCAACAAGAATTTTCCGGCTGGATAAAATCTGCCCTTCAATCAGATTCAAAATTTCAACTGTCGGCATTAAATTCACAGAATGCACGTCATCATATTCTGTCGGCGGATCTTCAAAGCTTATGTCCCAATTCGGATTTTTCTCGCGCTCGCGCCTGACCCAATCCTGAATCGCCGCCTCCCAGACAGAATACTGCGGATCAAGCTCCGGATATTCAGGAAGCGGTCCGCGCGGATTGTCTTTATCAACATAATGCAGAATAGAATGCGCCGGCAGATAGGTTTTTTCAATTATGTTTTCAACCGGGGTGGTGGAAGTGGCGATTTTGCCGGTAATTTTATCTATTGGCAGAACAATTTTTCCCCCGACCGACCCGCGCAAAATCGGCTTGTCCGCATCATTGGGCGGAGCATCGGAAAAATTCTCCACTGGCTGATTCCGCAGAGATTCGCGCATGAACTGATTCCAAATCGGCGCTGCCAATTTGCTTCCGCCATCGCCCTGCCGCATTGGCTTATTATCTGTCCGTCCAACCCACACTCCGGCAGCCAGGCTCGACGTATAGCCGACAGTCCATGCATCTATATAATTATTTGTCGTGCCGGTTTTAACAGCTGCCGGCCTGCCCGGCAAAGTAAGAACTCCGCCAGCGCCGAAAATATACGCGCGCGCCGAATCGTCGCTTAAAACATTGGACAAAGTCGCGGTAATTTTTTCATCTAAAACTTTCTCGCCCTTCTTGGCCTTCCATTCATACAGCACATCGCCGTCGCTGGCTTCTATTTTTAATATGCTTGCTGTCTCGTTTTTTACTCCATTATTCGCAAAAACAGCAAAAGCATTGGTGTGCTCTAAAAGTTTTACCTCGCCGCCTCCCAGCACCAGGCTCAAACCAAATTCGCCCTCGCTCAAAGTGGTGTAGCCAAGCCGTTCAGCAAATTCCACGCCTGCTTTCGGACCGACTAAATACAAAGTTTCAACAGCCGGGATATTTAAAGACCCTTGGAGAGCTTGCCTGATTGTTACTGGACCGCGCTCATTGCCGTCATAATCGCGCGGCTCATACGGTTTTCCTGAAACAGCAAAATTAGTATTTACATCCCATAAAATGGTATCGGGCGTATAGCCTTTTTCAAAAGCCGCGGCATAGACTATTGGTTTGAAAGATGAGCCGGGCTGGCGCTTGCCCTGCACAGCCACATTGAATTGCCCGTCAATTTCTTCATTGAAAAAATCGCGCGACCCGACCATTGCCAAAATCTGGCCAGTCTTTGGGTCCAAAGCAACCAGAGAAGCATTGTCGGCATTGCTGGCAGATAAATTTTTTGCGGAAGAAGAAACCGCATTTTCCGCAATCGCCTGTTTCTGCCAGTCCAAAGTTGTAATTACTCTTAATCCGCCTGTATCAACTGCCTGCTCGCCAAACTGCTCAACCAGCTGTTCCTTGACATAAAGCACAAAATGCGGAGCCTTAATGTCGCCATAATGCCTGTTCAGATTGAATGGCTGGCTCTGCGCTGAATTTTTTTCCGCTTCATTGATATACCCTTCCTCAAACATCCTGCGCAGAACAAAATCCCGGCGCTGTTTCAAGGCGTCTAAATTATTTAAATAATAGGTAGGCGCTTTTGGCAGTCCGGCCAATGTAGCGCATTCAGCAAGATTCAATTCCCAAACATGCTTGCCAAAATAGCTCTGTGACGCGGCTTCCACGCCATAATTGGTTGAGCCGTAAGGAATCTCGTTAAAATAAATTTTTAAAATCTGATCCTTGGAATATTTCTGCTCCAATCGGATTGATAAAATTATTTCTTTTACCTTGCGGATGTATGACCGTTCGGTGGTTAAAATGGCATTTTTGACCAACTGCTGCGTGAGCGTTGAAGTGCCGCTGATTTTTTTGCCGGTAAAAAGCCCGTAAAAAACTGCTCTGGCCCAGCCCAATGGCCTGATTCCGCTATGCTCGTAAAAACTGGCATCTTCTGTTGCAATCACTCCGTTTATCAAATTCCGCGGAATTTTTTCAAAATCAACCAATGTGCGCTTCTGGTCGGAAAAAACCTCGTAAAGAAGATGTTCGCCAGTCCGGTCGTAAATTTTTGTGCTTTGCGCCACTTTTCTGTCAGTTAATTTATCAGGGTCAGGCAGGTTCCTGCTGGCCCATGCGGCCATAACCGTCCCGCTAAGAAATGCAAATACAAAAATAGTAAGGATTATCCAGCCCAGTTTGGCGCGCACAGCCTGCTTCTGCTCTTTATTTAAGCGCGGACGGTTGTACCACAGCCAGCCCAGCAAGGTGAGCAGCCAGCCAATCAGGCGGAAAGGCAGAATTAAAAGCCAAATCAGGCTTTTTTTCAAAATATGCCATGGACTGCGGCTAATTGGCTGTCTATGCCATTTTTCCCCGTAACTTAAGCTCGGCCTTTCAGGCTTTCGAATGGTAAAACCGTATGAACGGCGCTTTAACTGCGGAATCGGCATAATTAGTTTTGGTTGTGTTTTACAAAATTTGGCTTAAATTAGCCAAATTTATATTATTTATCCACTCTAAATACATTATAGCATATTGACAAAAAGCCGAAAATATGATATACTTTTTGGTCGAAGATTCCTGAAATATCAGGATTTTTTATTTAAGGCCAAGCTTCGACACTTACCCGGCCTTAAAGCTAAAAATCTATGAGATATTCAATAACAAAAAAATTCCAAAAAATGCTTAAAAACGCCACTTCAATAATTGTCACAGCGAGTTTTTTGTGCTCAATGCTTTTTCCGCAAGTAGTTAAAACTGAAATCAATGAACCTGAAAACGGCGAAAAGCCAAACTTGATAGAAATCATTGATGCAACGGCAGTGCAAAAAGAGCCTGACATGAAAGAATGGGTGCTGGCTGAAGTCGCAGAAGCGGGCCTGAACCCGCGCGAAGCAGAAGT
>CAZHEJ010000050.1:0-3410 GCA_964531615.1 uncultured Gammaproteobacteria bacterium
AAAAAACAGACAGCAAATCTAGCCCCCGTGCTTTAAAGCAAAATTTTGCTAAATGTCTGGTTAGTGAGGCTCCTCCAAACCTCAATTATAAACCAGGGAAAATTAGCCAAAACTGCCAAAAAACACCGGAAGACAGCTATGCTGTCTGCTGATTTGCCTCACCATTTTCACACAAAACCTAAAACTTGTCAAGCCCTTGACAAACTTCCTAAAATGTGGTATTATATCATGTTATTATAAAAGCATACTTTTAGCCCCAAAGGGGCCCCTTCGAGGCTTAAATTAATATGAAAATAGCAATGATTGGACAAAAAGGCCTGCCTGCGATTTACGGCGGAGTTGAAAAGCATGTGCATGATTTAAGCACGCGCTTGGTTAAGGCTTGTCCCGAGCTTTGCCGAGGGGCCGGCCATGAAGTGACTGTCTATGCCCGTGAATGGTACACACCAAAAAATATGAAAGAATATGAGGGTGTAAAAATAAAGCATTTGCCTTCAATACACACCAAGCATTTGGACGCTATTTCCCACACTTTTTTAGCAACAATTAACGCGATGTTAAATGATTTTGATGTGATTCATTACCACGGCGTGGGACCTTCGCTTTTAGCTTGGATTCCAAGACTGTTTTCCCCAAAAACATTGGTGGTTTCCACTTTCCACTCCATTGACCGCTATCATCAAAAATGGAACTGGCTGGCAAAATTATTTTTGCGCTTGGGTGAAAAAGCCGCCTGCAAATTCCCTAATAAAACCGTCACTGTTTCAAAAAGCCTGCGGCAATACTGCCTGAATGAATTTGGGGCTGAAACTATTTACATTCCCAACGGAGTAAGCTTGCCCAACCGCCAGACAGACACAACATACATTGCCGAGTTAGGACTGGCAAAAAACCAATACTTAACAATGATTTCCCGTTTAGTGCCGCACAAGGGCGCGCATCTTTTGATTGAAGCTTTCAACCGATTGAAAAAAAACTATCCAGAAAATGAGCAAATCAGAAATTTAAAACTGGCAATTGTCGGAGGGCCGGCCTATACTGACAATTATGTGAAAAATTTGCATCTGCAGGCCGCTGAAAACAACCAGATAATTTTTACTGACTTTCAGTCAGGAGAAGCTTTGAAAGAATTATATGCCAGCGCCTTGGCCCTAATCCACCCTTCTTTGAATGAAGGCCTGCCGATTACTGTGCTTTCTGCCATGGCTTACAGCAAGCCTGTTTTGCTTTCCGGCATTCCTGAACATAGGGAATTGATTGAAGATAACCGGCTGATTTTTAGAGAGAATGATGTTGATGACTTGTTAAAAAAGCTTTTAGATTTTTTGAATTTGCCCAATGAGGAAAAAGAAAAAATTGGCGATGAAAATCGGAGAGTGATTGAAAAAAATTATGATTGGGACAGGCTGGTTGAAAAAATAATAGGAGTATACGAACAAAAAACTGCATTGTCTCAAAATCCTGAACCCATCCCCACAATCTCGTCTTTGCCGTCGTAATTGACATCAGCAGTCTGGACTTCTATTCCCGGATTGCTTAAAGAAGAATAAGCTGTAAATTCCTTGAACAGCTGTTTTCCTATTTGGTCAAAAATTCTGATAATCGGCTTTTTGCCGGACCCTGCGCCGACGACCACTTCATCAATGCCGTCGCCATTGACATCGCCCGAAGCTATATTGATTCCGCCCTTAAACTGATTTTCCCATGCCAGCCAGTTGAAAATCTCATTATAACCATAATTATAAACTCTTACGCGCGGTTCAACGCCGTTGCCAGCGGCAATCAGCAATTCGCCCTTGCCCGCTTTATCAACATTGCCTACTGCCAAACTGTATCCGCCAGAATACTTTTCGCCCAAAGGATACCAGTCATTCTTCATCTGCCGGCCGTGGCGCGTGTAAATTTTAATCGGCGCAGGATAGCCGGGGCTGGGCGCCACATAGATTTCTAAATAGCCATCCTGATTCAAATCGCCTATCGCAACTCTTAATTCGCCTTGGTAATTCACGCTGTATGGATAAATTTTCATATACGGCTGGCCGTCGTCGCGCCAGGCCATTAGTTTGTTCTTGCTGACCACCAGCAAATCGCGCTGGCCATTGCCGTCTAAATCAATGCGCGCGATTTTATCCCCGCCCTTGTAGCCGGCCTCAAACACAAAAAAACCATTGCGCGCCCGCTCGCCTTCTGGACTGAAAAAGCGCAAAAAATCGCCGTTGCGGAACAGCACATCATTGACTGATGAAAAAGTCTTCATCAACAGTAATCCATCATAACTATCTAACGCGGTTTGGCTGACGATTGTGCCATTATTCACTGCTGTGTCCTGCGCGCCGTGAATTTTTTCATATTCACCTCCTAAATCCACTTTCTGCTTTTCGCCTGTGCTGTTAACAAGAACCAAGCCATTGTTAAAATCTCGTCGCCAGATATCTGGCTGATAGGAAGTTTTGTTCTGCACAGATTTGGCATTGCCTGACGGCGCGCCTAAATTTACATCATACTCGTCATACCACCAGGTTTGGCCGTGGTTCTGGTCGCCGTAATCAAACGAATAATATCCGTCTTCCAAAAGCGCGCTGGACAAACCAAAACGCATTGAGGCATAATTCGCCTGCCCGCCGCGGTTGCCAGTATTGGCATTAATGATATTGACCGCCGGCTTTAAATTGCCGCTAAAATTATAAGCATAGGCTTGCATAGTCGGCCCCCATGACTGGGGAATAAAATTTTCTATCATTTTGCCGTTTAGCTCATTCAGATATTCCCGAGTCGTGCCATTGCCAATAATCAGATATTTGCTTCCAGCCAACCGCCGGGTTTCATTATAAATAAACGCTATTCCTTCCCGCCATTTCTGGTCAGCATTGGCATCAATTGAACCGTCAAAATTCAAATCAATGTCATTGCCGACAAAATGCGTGATGCTGTCCCAGGCATTGTCATAAAACACGCCGTCCCACAGGCCAGAACTTAAAATTTCGCTGCTGACGAATTTAGCCAAAAATTCATTGAACCGCATGCCATTTACCGGCGGGCAATTGCTGGTGACATTAAGCAGGCTGGTGCCCGGCCAATAGCTCAGCTTGCTGCCGGAGGTATTTTTTAAATACCAAGCGTCGGGAATCTGCGCGAACAGCTTCCTGCGCAATGAACTAACTGAAGAGCCGGCATTGTCAAAAATTTCCTGCGGTGTGATATAGGCAAGGATTAAAATATCCGGATTCAAGCGCCGGATTTTATTTATCTGCGCCGAGCTGGTAATTCCTGCTTCCATGTCCAAAATTAGCAGATCCCAGCGCGCCAGATGTACTGCTTCGCCGTCGCTTATCTGCCATTTGAGGAAATAGTTGGCAATCCTTGGATACTGAGGATCTGAAATAGCAAAAGCAGGCGAGGCAACAAAAAAC
>CAZHEJ010000051.1:0-3387 GCA_964531615.1 uncultured Gammaproteobacteria bacterium
CACCGTGGACAAAATAGCCCCAAGGCAAAGAAGCATGTTTGAATTCAAGCATTGCAGTGAAATTCAGCATGGGAATGGATGAAAGCGCTTTAAACTCAGGCAATGTAAAAGTTTACAAGTGCGGGACTGCACAGGACGGAGGGATAGACTGTACAGCAAAAGAAAACTTATCTAATTTTGTTCTTGTTTACGCATCAGGAGTCTTGACAATCTCTAAAAATGATTCATCAAATTTAAATTCTAACACATGGTATCATGTTGAATTATCTGATGCCATAACATCACTTGAAGACAGACAAGAACTAGGTGTTACGACAACATTAAAACAGCCGTTAAAAAAGAGCCGTCCGTGCGGAACAGGCACTGCTTATTGCTTTGATTTCAAAACCGGGAACGGAACATGCACATTAACCGGAGCCGGCATAAATCCGCCTTTTTATACTACTAATTTATTGGGCGTAATTCAGGACCCGCGTTTTGCTTTTGATTTTGAACATCCATTTGCTCCGCATCCTCCTGCACAGCCGTATTATTATTTTGTCTGGGGCAAAGGGAGCCAGGAATGCTCGGTTTTGAATGTTGATGGCCTGGGCTGGAATTGGACCAGTTCAGACGCGGGCAAAGCCACAGTGGCGCTTTCTCCGTCTTCAAAGCCAGAATATACTGACAGCCGCGCAAAGATTACTGCTTTACAGAATGCGCCAAGCGGAGTAGAAATTACTGCGGCCACCACCACCGCGGAAAGCATTATTACAGGCACAAGCACTCTGATTATAGATTTGTCAGACCCGAAAGTAGTGGAATTCTGGCCTAATTGCGGAGAAGCCTGCATTAATGCTGAAATCGGCGCGAGATTCAACCTGATGATGGTTACCACTACTTATGACAGTGGAATAAAATTATACCAATGCCTTGATGAATTCTGCACTAATAAAAATTTAGTTGACAATGTTTTGGCTGTAAATCCAGAACTTTCAAATATCAATACTTTGCGAGCTTATGTAAATTCTTCTTATTTAGAAGCCAATACATGGTATTTGGTTGAATTGACTGCGGATATTAAAGCCATCGGGGCTTTTGATGAAAACGGCGGAATAAAAATAGGCAAAAGCCTTGAGCCGTTCCAGTGGAAATTCAGGACTAAATCTGACAATACTCCTTGCCAAATCAGCACAGTCAAAATAGTTCCCAGTCCGTTTACTGCTTATTTTATCGGCGAAAAAACAGCTTATTTTTCTTATCCTTATGGTTCGCCTGATTCATGCAGTCCGTTCGGCCAGTCGCTCAACCCCTGGGATTTTGGCTGGCAGTGGTCAACCGGCGATGGCGAAATAGCCGCTATTACTAATTTTTCCACAGGTGAAAAATTAAAGCCGTATTGCGATATGCTCTGCCTGCCGGCAGGAAGCGATATTGCAAAAGGCAAGCAGATTTCAATTTGCGGAAATGGCATTGTTGAAGCAGGCGAGGATTGCGATATTGGCATTACAGGCGAAACAGCAGGCGCAAGTTGCAGTTATAAATGCTTGCGTCCGGGAAATGATGATAAAACAACTTGCGGTAATAACATTATAGAACTGGAAAAAGGCGAAGAGTGCGAGCCGGCTGCTGTTTCCCCGAATTATTCGCTTAATTTTGACGGCATTGATGATTATCTGCAAGCGCCTTCACTTGGTATTAGCTTTGGTTCTTTTAGTTTAGAGGCCTGGATTAGCTCAAAATTAGATGAAGCAGGTAATTACGGAACAATTATGGGTTATAACGGGACTCATCGCATTTTAGTGCAAAACAGCGGTCTGCTTCTCACTCAATTTGGAGGAAATTTCTTTAGCCAAGGCAAGGTTATGGCTGGCAAATGGTTCCACATAGTTTACAAATATGACAGCACCGTTAATGAAGAGTATTTCTATATTAATGGAGAATTTGACAGCAAACACATCCCCACATCGGTTCCAGTTTGGAATTCCGCCTTTAAAATCGGCCAGTATGACCTTATACATTACAAATTTCACGGCTTAATTGATGAAGTGCATGTTTATAATAAAGCCCTTGCTGAAGCAGATATCAAAGCCCATTATAATCAGGGCAAAGGTCAAAAAGGGGAATCAGGCGAGCCAGGCTTGCTTGCTGGCTGGCATTTTGACGAGGGTGCTGGCATAGTGGCGAGTGATTTTTCCGGCAACAACAAAGACGGCCAGCTTATGGGCGGCACTGCTTGGTCAAGCGAATCCCCAGTTGCTTCTGAAGTATTGTTAGTAATATATTGCAATGCTAATTGCACTAACAAGGGCTCTTCAACAAAAGAACCCGGCGGTGATTTAAATAAATCATGGTGCGGGAGCGGAAGCATCACTGACGGAGAAGAATGTGATATCAGCGACCAGGCCTCTAAAGATGGTTGTAGTCAGAACTGCCTGCATCTCGGAACATTTTTGTCGCAGAATTGGTGCGATAGTAAAGCAGGAGATAAGCCGATAGAGTGTGATAAAGCAATAAGCATTTGCGGAAACAGCATAGTTGAATCAGGCGAGGAATGCGAAGTGGCAGGCGTGAATAAAATAAAAGTGCATCAAAAAGCAGAAGAAATTATTACCATAGCTCCCGCAGATAAAATCTGCAATAATAGTTGTTTACTTCAGAATATCTGCGATGAAACTAATATCCCAACATCTTTAAAATGCAATAAAGACGCGCAGGATTGCAAAGACGACTGCACTTTATGGGGTTCTTCGCCGAATTTTTCCACACCTTCGCTTTGCGGCGATGGAACAACAGGAATGGGGGAATACGGTTTTTGTGAAATAAGCCTGTCGGCGGATATTTTAGGCCAGAATCCTGTCCAGGCGGTAACAGCTGTTGGACAAGGCGGAGCGCCAAACACTCCCAAACAGGAAACTATTATAATTTCTAAGGCAGTTGCTTTCCGCGATAAAAATGGCGAAAAAGAACCGCTAACTTCAGACAAGCAAAAAACAGGGCAGGGGAATTATTATCTTCAGTGCGGAAATACAGAATTTGATAGCCCGATTGCAGGCAAATATAATGATTGTGTTTTGCCCGGCGGAACATTTATTAACGCCTATGGCGTAGGCGCAAATTCTTGCTGTTACCAGCGTAGCGAAAGAAAAGAAGAATACCCGCAGGACGGCGCTGGTTTTGGCAATAGCGCAGGAGTTTGCCGCAATACTTATATTGAAGTGAAATTAAACAGTGAAATAGACAGCCAGAGCCTGGATAAAAATATTATTTTGGTGAGCGGGCACGGATTAGGCTATAACTGCGTTGCTTCTTCAACACAGCCTGACCAGACAGCACAAATTAATTCTTTGCTGGCAAAAGCCGGCGCACAGCCGGCCGGATTCTGGCAAAAATTATGGCAGACAGTCA
>CAZHEJ010000052.1:0-244 GCA_964531615.1 uncultured Gammaproteobacteria bacterium
AGTCGTCGTCACTGCCTGGTTAAAGCTGGTGTGAAGCCGGCCGGTTTTTTTATTGATTAAATCCGGTAGAACGTCAACATAAGTGCTTTGCAGTTTGGCGAGTTCGCGGTGCTCTAAAATCATTTCAATAATCGGATGCTCTTCAATCAATTTTTCCAGCTCCGGCTCGGCAGTGGAATAGCCGGTCTTGCCCTTTTTAATGTTTTGCGCGGGAAGTTTTAATTTTTCAAATAAAATATCGCGC
>CAZHEJ010000052.1:254-3287 GCA_964531615.1 uncultured Gammaproteobacteria bacterium
GGATGCGCCCTTACGGAGTTACTGAGGATTAAAATATCGCGCAGTTGGACCGAAGAAGCCACATTAAATTCCTCGCCCGCCTGTTTCCAGATTTTTTTGGTGATTTTTTCAATATTTTGATTCACGATTTTTGACAGCCCCTGCATTTTTTCAGTGTCAATTTTTACGCCGTTAAGCTCCATTTCCGCCAAGACTGGAATCAGGGGCATTTCCATTTTTTCAAACAAGCCTAAATCAGACATTTTTTCCAGCTGTTTTTGCTGTTTTTTCTTGATTTCAAGCATTAAATGCAGTTCTTCAGCAATCGTCTCTGTGCTAGCGCCGAACAGCCCGGCTTGAGCGCTGTTTTTTGTTTCTTTTCCAAGCTCCCGCAGAGCAATGCTGTTCAAATCATGCGCGCGGGTGGAGGAGTCCAGAATGTAGGAAGCGATCATGGTGTCGAATAACTTTGGAAAAGAAAAATTGTCACCCTGAACTTGTTTCAGGGTCTTTCCGTCAGTTGACTTTTCTAAAGATGCTGAAACAAGTTCAGCATGACAAAATGACTAATTTCATATCGTCGATCATCACATCAAAAATTTCCAATTTCCAATTTCCAATTTCCAATTTAGCGATTGATTTGACGAGTTGTTTCAGGTCGTGGCCGATTAAAGTTATTCTGTTATTGTTTAATATTTGTTTAATATTTGTTAAATATTTGTTTAATATATGATAAGAGTTTTTTTCTGTTGCTACAACTAATCCGACCAATTCTCCATTTAATATATCTGCACCATTAATTATTTCTTTGCACGCAAATTCCCCGGCTTTTTCAATTTCTGTTATTAATTGTTTTATATTTTTATCATCAATTTCAACCAACATCCCCCTTTGTCCCCCTTTATTAAGGGGGAATATCCCCCCTTTGTTCCCCCCTTTAATAAAGGGGGGTGAGGGGGGATTTTTTATCCCCTGTATTCGTTTTAAGAGCGACCAAAATTCAAATTTTTTGAATAATCCGCTGATTTTTTCCGTATTAAGATTTTTAAACTCGCAATCCTCTAGCTTAAAATCCAAATCAGGAACGTTTCTGTCAACCGCAGCTAGCTCTTTGCTCATTTTCGCTTTTTTTTCTCCATCTTCAAGTTTTTTAATTATACTGTCGCTAATCTTATAATCTTTTATTTTTTTAATTTTTTTATAAATCTCATCAACCCCTCCAATTTTCTGTATCAACTCTGTCGCTGTTTTTTCTCCAATCCCCGGCACACCAGGAATATTATCCGAAGCATCACCGCGCAGTGCCTTGTAATCAACAATCTGCTTTGGCCCAAAGCCATACTTGTTTTTCACTTCTTTTTCATTAAACATCACCAAGTCGCTCAATCCCTTGCGCATGGCATAAACCTCTGTGTTATCATCCACCATCTGCAGCATGTCCATATCTCCCGTCACAATAATGTTTCGGATTTCGGATTTCGGCTTTCGGATTTTTGCAACCACAGTTGCAATTATGTCATCCGCCTCAAACCCTTTTTTTGTATAAATAGGAATATCAAACGCCTTTACTACTTCGTAGCAAAGCGGAATCTGGTCATATAATTCCTGGTCAGCTTTTATCCGTTTGGCCTTGTACGCCTCGTAGAGTTTGTCGCGGAAAGTCGGGCCTTTCACGTCAAAGCTAACTGCTAAATAATCAGGCTTTAAATCTTTAATGACCTTCAAAAGCATTGAAGCAAAGCCATATACGGCATTTATCATTGTTCCTTTAACAGTCATTGGTGGCAGGGCATGGTAAGCCCTATGTACAATGGCATTGCCGTCAATGATGACGAATTTTTTCATAATGTTAATATTGTATCACTTATATTCTTCTTAATAAAGAGGGGTTGGGGGGTTATTGGCGGTTGGAGTGATGAATTGAGTCCGTCGGCTGACGGACGAAATTCGTCTTCGCCTCATTTCGTCACTCCAGACAAACAAAAAAATAAAGCGCGGGAGCGGGGGTTGCTTGCGCGTTTTATTTCCTGAAGGGCCAGCTCCGAAATACAATTTTAAACATAGCATAAAAATAAAAGCAAAAAACGCCTTGTTTGGGCGTGTTTGAGGCCACAGTGGGAGTCGCACCCACGCATAGCAGTTTTGCAGACTGCCGTGTTAACTACTTCACCATGTGGCCGTATATGATAAAATATTTTTTATTTTAGCATTAATATTCATTGGTCTTCTTTTAAAATATTTAATAAATTTAGCAAATTTGATTTTGTTGAAAGTTTCTTTTGTTAGTCGTCTATACATGAAAGAAAATAGTGTTATACTTTCTTTAGTATTATATCGCAATTGAAATGAACGTCTGCTATTATATACCATATTTTTTGACAAAAAGCAAATGAAATTTAAAATTTTACGCATATCATCTAAAAATTCATAACTTCCGCTGGTGAATATTGTAGTCAATTTTTTTATTATTTTCTTTTTTGTTATTCCTCTGCACATCTCAAGATAAACACATCCATCGCCGTCAAAGTAGCCACGAATAAAATCAGCGAGATATTTTTTAGGAATTTTAGGAAATTTTATTGTGAGTGATTTATTAGGATGAAGTCCATATTTTTCTAAAGCATAATATAATTTTTTACTTCCTATGCGAATAAGAAATTTTTGTTTTCTCGCAGATTTTTTAGTTAGTTTATATATTTTATGCGCAGATTGCATCATTAAAACAAATCCGCCTCATCGGCGGATTTGCGTTAGCTGAATTTATGTTATTTCAAATATGCCAGCCGTCTGGCACAGTACCACGCGCGCCAGCTGCCATCTTTTACGCGCTTCTGAATTGCCCATTCAGTCGCTTTTTTGTAATCCAGCTTGTCAGCGTTTGAGATGTCCTTGTGTATGGTGTTTATCTGCCACAAGCCAAGGTCAGCAGTCCGATTTTTGTTAATGCCAATGGCATCAGGATCCCAGCGGCTTTCGCAGTTGATAATCACCTCTGCTTCGCGCGGGTTCAGGCCTGATTCTGCAACTTTAGCCAGCACCCATTCTTTCATGTCA
>CAZHEJ010000053.1:0-983 GCA_964531615.1 uncultured Gammaproteobacteria bacterium
AAAATTAATTAGCGCATTTCCGGAAAAGGCCGGTAAGTTATTGAAGGTAAAGGCGGTGTTTGAGTAAGTATGTTATTAAACCAACTAACAATCACCCAAGCCCACGTTGGTTTGAAGAAAAAAGAATTTTCCTCGGTTGAGTTGGCGCAGGCCTGTTTAAAGCGCATCAAAGAGCGCAATGAAAAAATAAATGCGTTTATTTCTGTTTTTGAAGAAGAAGCTCTAAAAGAGGCGAAAGAAGCGGATAAATTGATTGCCAAAAAAAAGCAAAAAGCGCTTACAGGCATCCCCTTTTCCGTAAAGGATTCAATCTGCACAAAAGACATGAGGTCAACAGCAGGCGCGAAAATTTTGGATAATTATATTCCTTTGTTTGATGCAACCGTAATCAGAAAAATCCGCGGACAAGGCGCAGTCCTGCTCGGCAAAAACAACTGCGACGCGTTTGGGCATGGAGCCAGCAATGAATTTTCAATGTACGGGCCTGTTAGAAATCCGCATGATTTGGACAGGGTTGCGGGCGGATCATCCGGAGGAACAGCGGCCGCTGTGGCTGATAATATGTGCATTTTCGGCATTGGCGAGGATACGGGAGGGTCAATCCGCCAGCCAGCGAGTTTTTGCGGAATTTTTGGCTTCAGGCCAAGTTATGGCAGAAATTCCCGCTATGGCATAATGCCAATGGCGAGCTCGCTTGATGTTGTCGGGCCAATGTCAAAGTCAGCTGAAGACATTGCGGTTTTAATGGAAATAATGGCAGGGCATGATCCGCTGGACGCGACGACGGTGAAGGACGAGGTGCCGAAATATGCGAAGATAAAAAGATTAAAAGATTGTAAGATTAAAATTGGAGTGCCGAAAGAGTATTTCCAGGTAGAAGGGATGAATGAGGAAGTGAAAAAAATTGTTGAAGAGAAAATCGAGAGGATTAAAAGATTAAAAGATTGTAAGATTGAAATTATTGAATTAAGCTTGCCAATGAC
>CAZHEJ010000053.1:993-3094 GCA_964531615.1 uncultured Gammaproteobacteria bacterium
ATAAAAAGTTGCGAATTGGCGTGCCAAAAGAATATTTTGGTATGAAAGGGATTGACGCAGAGACGAAGAAGATTATTGAAAATAAAATAAAAGAGATTAAAAAATTTAGAAATTTAGAAATTATTGAATTAAGCTTGCCCATGACAAAATACGCAATACCAGTTTATTATATTCTTGTCCCGAGCGAAGACAGCTCAAATTTAGGCAGGATGGACGGCATCAGGTATGGAGTGAGACAAGCAGCGGGGAATTTGTATAATGTTTATGCCAAGACCCGCGCTGATGGATTTCCTGAAGAAGTAAAACGTAGAATTATGATTGGCACTTACGCATTGTCAGCAGGCTATTATGACGCTTATTATAGAAAGGCGCAAAAGGTCCGCACTTTGATTATTAAAGATTTTGAACGCGTGTATGAGTCAGTTGATGTTTTAATAACACCGACTTCGCCCTTTCCAGCGTTTAAAATAGGGGAAAAGGCAAATGATGTTCTGGCAATGTATTTGGCAGATGTTTTTGTTGCGCCTGCCTCTGTTGCCGGCATTCCAGCGATTTCAGTCCCGGCTGGAAAGACAAAGGCAGGATTGCCTGTCGGGTTGCAGGTGATCGGGCCGAGGTTGGCAGAAAGTCAGGTTTTGCAATTGGCTAATATAAGTGGAGTGTCAAATTAAGCGGAGCGAAATTTGACCTATTCACCAGCCGAATTTCACTTGACGTTCAATTCGGCACTCCTAACAACCGCTATATGTTAAAAGAAGAAATCAAAAAAACATTACAATCAGGAGATAAGGATTTTGCGTACAGCATTAACACTATTGGCGACTATCGCGACACATGGCGGATTTTTAGAATTATGGCCGAATTTGTGGAGGGCTACCAGTTTTTGTCAAAATTCCAGAATGAAGTGACTGTTTTCGGGTCAGCGCGATTAAAGGGAGATACTGAATATTATAAAATCGCGCGCGAACTTGGAAAATTGCTTGGAAAAAACGGTTTTGCAGTGATTACAGGCGGAGGGCCGGGGATTATGGAGGGCGCCAACAAGGGGGCGTACGAAGCTGGCGGAGAATCAATCGGCCTTAATATCCAGCTTCCTTTTGAACAGCGCGTTAATCCATACGTAAAAAAATCAACCGCTTTTTACTATTTTTTTGTCCGTAAAGTGATGCTCACTTCGCCCGCGAACGCATTTGTGTTTTTTCCGGGCGGATTCGGCACAATGGATGAATTTTTTGAGATTGTTGATTTGATGGAATTGCGCAAAATGGAGAAGGTGCCCATAGTTTTAGTGGGAAAAAATTACTGGAGCCCGCTTTTGGATTTTTTGAAAAAAAAATCTTTGGAAATCGGGTCTGTGCAGAAAAATGACATTGAGAGCTGGCATTTAGTTGAGACTGCGGAAGAAGCGTATGAATGCATAAAAGACACAAAAGACAAGCCGAATGTATGCGAGCTTTCGCCGAGTAATTTTCGGTGTGAGAAAAAAATGGATTGGAAAATTTTCCGCATAATGGCAGAGCTGGTTGAGGGATTTGAGTTTTTGACCGGCCTGGTTGATGATGTAACTGTCCTGGGCACAAAAAGCGTAAAGCCCGAAGATGAATATTATCAAGCGGCACATTTGCTCGGTAAGCGATTGGCAGAAGAAAAATTTGCCGTTGTTACAGGCGGAGGGCCTGGCACAATGGAGGCGGCGAACAAGGGCGCGTTTGAAATAGGCGGAAATTCAATCGGGATCAATATGCGGTATGGATTCAAAGAAAGAGTCAATGCTTATGTTAAAAAATCAATCGGCTTCCAGTTTCCATACATCCGCAAACTGATTTTGACTGCGCCGTCCAAAGGTTTTGTATTTTTTCCGGGCGGTTTCGGCACTTTGCATCAGCTTTTTGAAATTCTGACGCTTTTGCAGACAAAAAAAATGGAAATGATTCCTGTCCTGCTCTATGACCATAAGTATTGGGAGCCATTGACTAAATTCATCAAAAAAGTTATGATTCACGACCTGCAAACGATTTCAGATGAAGATGACGAGCTTTTTCAAGTCGTTGATGATATAGAAACTGCTGTC
Organism: uncultured Gammaproteobacteria bacterium; assembly: GCA_964531615.1. Taxonomy (GTDB): domain Bacteria; phylum Patescibacteriota; class Patescibacteriia; order Magasanikbacterales; family UBA922; genus CAZHEJ01. The sequence continues at coordinate 3,065 of CAZHEJ010000053.1, forward strand.
AAGCTAGTAAAGGAGTTTAAAAAGAAGATG
>CAZHEJ010000054.1:0-2756 GCA_964531615.1 uncultured Gammaproteobacteria bacterium
TTTTCCTTTAGTTTGCTCCAATGTAGTTCTAATGCCTCCTATCTCACTATCCAAAGCTTGCCTTCTTTCATTTTTGTCTTCTTCATTTAGACCGGAAATATCTACTTCTCTTTTTCGTTCTTCTAAATCTGCAATTTTTTTCAGCGCTTCTTGTCTCCCTTCTGGTGTTACCGCTTCTAATTCCTTGCGTTTTTCCATAATTTGCTTTGTAAGCGCTTTTCCTTTGGCAGTAATTTCAAGGCCCTTGCCCCAATACCAACCCTGCACTGCTCCTTTTAGGATTTTACCTCTTTGCACCCAAGATTCACCGCCAACTACAGGCAGTTTCCAAAGAGCTCCCTTCCCTGCTATCTTTGCCCCTTCCATACCTTTCCCAACCACCCACCTGCCGGCAGCATAGCCAGACGCGATAGTGGCGACTTTCTTGCCAAAATCAACTGCCTTGGACAGCATGCCGCCGCCGAAAACTCCGGTTTGTTCAACCATTTTCGTGCCGGCAATCAGTAAAACCAAGGGAATTAAAAAGCTAGCCATGTTAGTCCAGGTGGTAACTGCTGAAAGGGACAGCGACTGCTCGGCAGGGGCAGTGCCGGCGGCCGCCAGAGTGGCATTTTGCTGGGTTATTTCTGCCAATTCATTCTCGCCTAATTTTAATTGCAAAGTTGAAACAATATCGCCTGTGCCGAGCGTGGCAAAAGCCAGCCAGAGAAAAAAAACCATTACTGGCGCGGCGATTATGTATTTGCCCAAATAATCCCACCACTGCTTGGCATACTGCTGGGTCTGGGGGATTACTTGGAAAATAAAAGCCAGGGGGGAAAGTATTATCAAAACCCAAAGCGCCACCATCCGCGCCAGCATAATAAAAGCATAGACGCCCATTATCAAAGCCACCATTAAAGAAAAAATAAAAGTGGCAAAAGAGCCGATTATCACATCCAAACCAATATTAGCTCCTACTGGACTGGCCCCGCCTGTTGTAATCTTGTAAATCTGCTCCAGCTTGAACATGTTTATCAGATTGCCTCCAGCAGTGCCGGCAATGGCGCTCACAAAAGTGATGGTGAAAACATGCGCGATGTCTATAAAAATTCCGCAGATAAGATTGCTGAAATTAATAAGTATGGCGGATAAAATCAGCTTAATCAAAGTCTTGTTCCACTGGTAGTTTTCCGACCCGAGAATTGTGCCAAAAGCAATCATTAATAAGGCAACAACAAAAAACATGTTTGCCACATCCCGCACCATTATCCAGCCAATCATCACTGTCGGCGCGTCAAGATAGCCATTGTACTGGGCAATGGCAATGAAAAATTTCAAAGCAAAAATCGCAAAGCTGATGCAGAATTTTCCCAAGCCGAGGAAGAGGTTGGAAATCAAACTTGAAAGAGCGTTGTAAAACCCGCCGGCAAAATCCTGCGCATGCGCTGAATTCGGGATGAGAACCGCTATGGCAATCAGCAAAACTAAAACCAAAGAAAACGCAAAAACGGCTCTTTTAGATAACCCAAAAAATTGTTTAAGATGTTTAAGCATGCGAAATGCTTATTTATATTGGTATTATAACACATTTTTTGAACATAGGGTAGATATCCACAATAACAAAACCGCCTGTAAAGGCGGGTTAATGTTCCATTTCATCAATATAACATCCAAAATCTTCCAAAAACCTTTTGACCCGGCATTGATAACAATCTTTCTCATAATCGGGACAATTATGTTCTGGGTAGCCGAATTCTTTGCAAAGTAAATTATAGACCTGCTTGATTTTTTTCAATTGCGATGAGTCCATAAAAAACTAAAAATGACTTTTCAAAGGGCTTGCGATTTTTGTACAGCCCCCCTGATATGGGCATGCGGCCTGCCCCGAACCGAACGAGCAGAGCGAGTTCTACTGCGGGGTTGTCGTCGGCCCCGTTCTTCAACGGGGTAAACGTCAGCGAAGAAATTAAGACGGAGAAAATTGCCTCACCTGTTTTTCCAACATCTCAACTCTGCGCCGCAGTTCGATGATATCTTTCGCAAAAATGTCAATATCCTCCTTGGCGCTTTTTTGCAATAATGTCAACTGACTCTCTAAATTATTCAGCTTCTCATCAACACTTCGCAATTCCGTTTTTATCCAACTCACATCCTGTTGCAAATTTTCGACTTTCTCTTCTATTGAATCAAACCGTCGATCAACCAATTCAAAACTTTCCTTAATAACTCCTGTCAATGCTTCAAATTCTCTTTTTGTTTCCTGATCCATATTTTTTAATTTAAGCAATAATATAGAATGTGGCAGTTTCTTAAGCCATTAATTTGGGAAAGGGCTCCATTGTAAAAATCTCTTTGACTTCATTTTCAGCTAATATATTTTTGCCTTTTAAAATCTCAACGAGGCGAAGAAGCTTGTGATCTCCTTTCCTCATTAAAATCACCAGATCGCCTTTAAGATCGGCTAATTTATCATCCATGGCATCAAGGAGATCAAGTTTGAGCTGCCCTAATTCTACTTTGGTGGCGGTATTGTCAAAACCATCTTTAATCATTAGAGCTAAATTTTCAAATTCCTGCTTTGTTTCCTGATCCATATTTTTTAATTTAAGCAGTAATTAAGATTAGTTTGCTTATTTAGCATACCAAAAAGACCAACCGCTTGTCAAACTTATTCCACCCCCTCCCCTTGACAAACAGGCTAAAACCTGTTAAAATGGGGTGTTCTGTGGTTTAATACAGATGCCCGTGTACCACAAAGGGTACAGGGCAAGGCT
>CAZHEJ010000055.1:0-2660 GCA_964531615.1 uncultured Gammaproteobacteria bacterium
AAGAGAAGATGAGGAGGAAAGACAAGAAGGTGTTGAGAGAGGAGAAGGAATATCAGCCATAAGCCATAAGTTATAAGAAAAAATAAAATCGCTTTTCTTAAGGCGATTTTTGTTGTGAAGACAAAAAAATAACGCGACAGGGGATGACTGTCGCGTTCAGAATCATCAATAGTTCTTAATATAAACTTTTTGTTCTTCCCGAATTTATGTTTTAGCCCCCGGGAAGTGCCGCAATCTGTCATCCCCAAATTGCAAAAGGGCTATTTTTGCCCCCATCATCAGTTCCCCACCATCCGGTAAAATGGTTGGAACCTTTGAAGGCAGTCGCTTCATTTTCATCTTTTCTCTCTTCTTGAGGAAGAGGGTACGGAAATGTGGCCGAGAGCGGTCCCACGGTCAATTCCGATAGGAGATGATTAATCTCCCCATAGATGAAAAAAAGAGCGAGGGCATGATACATCCATATCATAATCCCTCCTTCAAAATAGGTTCTGAAATAAGTTTAGAGCAATTGTTGAAAATTGTCAATAATGGACAAAAGTCAACAGCAGTGATATAATAAGGGCCTAATTTATGACATTTCTCACTAAAATCTTCGGCGATCCGAATAAAAAAACTTTAAAATCGCTTCAGCCCCTTGTTGAAAAGATCAATAGTTTGGAGCCAGAATTTGCAAAATTATCTGATGATGGACTGCGCGTAAAAACACAGGAATTCAAAGAGAGATTAGCCAATGGCAAAACATTGGATGATTTGCTTCCAGAGGCGTTTGCCACAGTCCGCGAAGCATCAAAGCGCGCTACAGGCATGCGCCATTTTGACGTGCAACTGGTCGGCGGGGTTGTCCTGCACCGCGGAGGAATAGCAGAAATGAGGACCGGCGAAGGAAAAACTTTGGTGGCAACTCTGCCTATATATTTAAACGCTCTGACCGGCAAAGGCGCGCATGTGGTCACAGTTAATGATTATCTGGCCAAGCGCGACGCGGTCTGGATGGGAAAAATTTATAATTTTCTGGGTTTATCAGTCGGTGTGATACAGAATATGAGAGTTAGTTATGCTTATGATGCAAATACAGCAGGCGAAGAGGAATTTTTGCGCCCTTGCTCCCGCCAAGAAGCCTATCGCTGCGACATCACTTATGGAACAAATAATGAATTCGGATTTGATTATCTGCGCGACAACATGGTCCAGAGCGTGGCTGAAATGGTAATGAGGCCGGGCGATGAGATGAATTACGCGATTGTTGACGAGGTTGACTCAATTTTAATTGACGAGGCGCGCACGCCTTTGATTATTTCTGCGCCAGCAGAAGAAGCCGCTGACCAGTATTATCAATTTGCGCGCCTGATCAAACAATTAAAAGAAAATGATGATTATAATGTGGATGAAAAAATGCGTTCAGCGACTTTGACAGAGCAGGGGATTGCTAATTTTGAAAAATGGCTTGGCGTGGATAATCTTTATGCCGAAGGAGGCATCCGGTTAGTGCACCATCTGGAACAGGCTTTGCGCGCCGAAGTGCTGTTTAAGCGCGACCGCGATTATATTGTTGAAAATAATGAGGTGCTGATTATTGACGAATTTACAGGCAGAAAAATGCCAGGCAGGCGCTATTCAGAAGGTCTGCATCAGGCAATTGAGGCCAAGGAAAATGTTAAAATTCAGCGCGAGAGCCAAACTCTGGCAACAATCACTTTTCAGAATTTATTCCGCATGTACCGCAAGCTGGCTGGCATGACCGGCACAGCGTCTACCGAGGCAGAGGAATTTGGAAAAATTTACAATCTCGATGTTGTAATTATTCCAACTAACCGGCTTGACGTAAGAAAAGACCATAATGACCGGATTTATAAGACTGAAAAAAGCAAATTTAATGCGCTGGTTGAAAAAATAAAGGAATGCCAGGCAAAAAAACAGCCGATGCTAATTGGCACGATTTCAGTGGAAAAAAACGAGGGGTTAAGCTATTACCTTACGCTTCAAGGAATCAAGCACGAAGTTCTTAATGCCAACAATCACCAGAGAGAGGGAGAAATTATTGCTCAAGCCGGACGTCCGGGAGCAGTTACATTGGCGACAAACATGGCCGGCCGAGGCGTGGACATTAAATTAGGCGGCAATCCGGTAAATGAGAAAGAGGCTGAAATTGTGCGCAGAGCAGGCGGTTTGTTTGTTTTAGGCACAGAAAGGCATGAGGCGCGCCGCATTGACAACCAGCTCCGCGGCCGTTCAGCCCGCCAGGGCGATCCGGGCGAAACGCAGTTTTTTCTTTCCACTGAAGATGATCTGATGCGCATTTTTGCCGGCGACAGAATGAAAGCAATAATGGGGCGTTTGCGCGTTCCGGATGATATGCCGATTGAGCAGAGAATGATCACTAGAATTATTGAAAGCGCGCAGAAAAAAGTTGAGGGCATGCATTTTGACACGCGCAAGCACTTGTTGGAATATGATGATGTGTTAAACCGCCATCGCGATGTGATTTACAAGAAACGTCGGCAGATATTGAATTTAACTTTAGAAAAATCATCGCCCAAAGAAATGATAATGGATTTGATAGAGCAGGAAATAGAATTCGTGGTTTCATTCCACACCAATTTGACTGACAGGAATGAGTGGAATGTGAAGGAAATTTATGAAACCATGAAGACAATTTT
>CAZHEJ010000056.1:0-2551 GCA_964531615.1 uncultured Gammaproteobacteria bacterium
CCGATATACAACATATTCACATTCATATTTTTACAGTTTAATTATTATATTATTCCATTATACCACTTTGACAAAATTAATGTAAACAAAAAATCGCCCGAAGGCGATTTTTATTTGCTCCGGTGGTAGGATTCGAACCTACAACCCACTCCTTAACAGGGAGTCGCTCTACCATTGAGCTACTGCGGAATGGAATAATTTTATTATATCTCAATTTTAAAATAAAATCAATCACTTCAAATATTTCCTGTTTTTTAATTTTTCCGGTAAATATTCTTGTTTTTCCTGATAATTAAAATCCGGCGAATATTTATAGCCCTTGCCATAGCCGAGTTTTTTCATTAATTTGGTTGGCGCGTTGCGAATATGGAAAGGCACAGGCAGGTTTCCGTATTTTCTTACATCTTCCATTGCGTTTTCATAAGCAGCATAAAGTTCGTTAGATTTTTTGCATTTTGCCATATAGACCACTGCTTGCGCCAAATTCACTCCGCACTCGGGCATACCAATATAATGGCAGGCATTATATGCGCTTACTGCCTGCTCTAATGCTTTTGAATTTGCCAAGCCCACATCCTCAGAAGCAAAGCGGATTAGACGCCGGGCAATATACAACGGGTCTTCACCTGCTTCCAGCATCCTTGTCAGCCAGTAAAGCGCTGCATTTGCATCCGAGCCGCGCATTGCTTTGTGCAAAGCAGAAATAATATTGTAATGTTCTTCCCCATCTTTGTCATAAAGCAGATGCGATTTCTGGAACGCTTGTTTAATAATATCTAAAACGATGTTTTTGGACAAAGATGCTGCGTATTCCAGAGTATTTAAAGCGGTTCTGGCATCGCCATTGCTCATTTCCGCCAAAAGATTAATCACATTTTTGGCAATTTTTATTTTCAAGCTGCCCAATCCTTTTATTTTATCTTTTAGCGCTTTATTGATGATTTTAACCAAATCATCTTTGGTCAGTCGGTTTAAAACAAAAACCCGGCAACGGGAAAGCAAAGCGCCAATCACCTCGAAACTGGGATTTTCCGTGGTTGCACCGATAAGAATAATCAAACCCTTTTCCAGATATGGAAGCAGGGCGTCTTGCTGGGCTTTGTTCCAGCGGTGGATTTCATCAATAAATAAAATTGTCTTTTTGCCAAATCTTTCATTTTGCTTTGCCAATTCCACGATTTGCTTCAGTTCTTTCAAACCGCTGTCAACAGCGCTGATTTTTCTGAAATCAGATTTGGTTTTTTTAGCAATAATGTAAGCCAGAGTCGTTTTCCCGCTCCCCGGAGGACCCCAGAAAATCATTGACGGCAATTGGTCCGATTCAATTGCTTTTGCCAATAATTTGTCTTTGCCAAGAATTTCTTCCTGACCCAAAAAATCCTCCAATTTTTCCGGCCTCATCCGGTCTGCCAATGGATTGGTGAATATTTTCATCATCTTTAGTATTCATCCAATTTTTTTAATTTATGGTGTTCGCGGATGCGCTCTAATGACTTGGCTTCAATCTGGCGGATTCTTTCGCGGGTAACTTTGAATTCTTTGCCCACTTCTTCCAGGGTATGCTGGATTCCGTCCCGGAGGCCGAACCTCATTTCCAGAATTTTCTGTTCGCGCGGAGTCAAATCAACCAAAATTTCTTCAAACCAGGTTTTCAAAAGACGCTGGGCAGCTACCTGGTCGGGAAAAGTGGTTTTGTCATCCTCAATAAAGTCAGCCAAAATGCTGTCTTCTTCGTCTTCGCCAACCGGAGTTTCCAGAGAAACTGTTTCCTGCGAAATTTTAATAATATGCCTCACTTTTTCCACTTCTATTCCCATTTCCGCGGCAATCTCTTCTGGCAACGGCTCTCTCCCCAAATCTTGGATTAATCTTCTTTTTATTTGATTAAACTTGCTGATTGTTTCCACCATGTGCACGGGAATTCTTACTGTCCTTGACTGGTCAGCCAAGGCGCGGGTAATTGCCTGTCTGATCCACCAGGTTGCGTAAGTAGAAAACTTGTACCCTCTTTTGTAATCAAATTTTTCCACTGCCCTGAATAGACCGATATTTCCTTCCTGAATTAAATCCAATAAGGTCAGATGCGGACTTCTGCCAACATACCTCTTGGCAATATTCACCACTAAACGCAGATTGGCTTTGGTTAATTTTTCTCTTGCATCTTCATCACCTCTCTCAATCCTTTTTGCCAATTCCATTTCTTCGTCTCCGGAAATCAATTCTGTTTTTCCAATCTCTTTCAAATACATCTGCACAGAATCAATGTTCTCCAGATTCTCCATAAATTTTTTCAATTTTTTCTTCGGTTTTTCTTCCCCTTTCTCGGCTTCTGTCCCGACCAAAGTTGGGACAAAATCAATATAATCCTTTTTCTCTAAAATCTGGATATGAGCTTGTTTTAATTTTTCATAAAGTTCTTCAATGCCCGGAATATCCCGTTCAATGCGCGGAATTGCCTTAATGATTTCCTGCTGAGTAATAAAACCCCTTGCCCTGCCCTGCTGGATTATTTTTTGGATGATTTCGTCAGTAATTAATCTCTTTTTACGCC
>CAZHEJ010000057.1:0-765 GCA_964531615.1 uncultured Gammaproteobacteria bacterium
TATAATCTTTTCCACAAGGGCCCTTAGCTTAGCTGGTAGAGCGCTTCCATGGCATGGAAGAGGTCACCGGTTCAAATCCGGTAGGGTCCACAACTTTATACTTGCAATATATTATGCTATCCCTCGGAATCGTGGGTCTGCCAAATGTCGGCAAATCAACTTTATTTAACGCGCTTACCCGCAGTAAACAGGCAAATGCGCAAAATTATCCTTTTTGCACCATTGACCCGAACATTGGCGTTGTTGAAGTGCCTGATGAACGTCTAAAAAAACTGGCTAAGGTTTCATTATCAAAAAAAATCGTGCCGACTGCAATCCAGTTTGTTGACATTGCCGGGCTGGTCAAAGGAGCGTCAGAAGGAGCAGGGCTTGGCAACCAATTTCTCTCGCATATCAGAGAGGTTGACGCTATTGCGCAAGTGGTGCGGGCGTTTTCTGATTCTAACGTCATTCATGTACATAATAAAATAGACCCTAAAGAAGACGTTGAAATTGTGAATCTGGAATTAGCGCTGGCTGATATGCAGACAGTTAAAAAGCGGCTTGGCAATGCCAGAAAAAATGCAAAGGGAATTATTGCCAAAGAAACAAAATTTCAAATTGAAACTTTGGAAAAAATATTTAAGCAATTAGAAGCAGGCAAACCAGCGCGCGATTTGGAATACAGCGATGAGGAAAATATAATTTTAAAAGAATTACAGCTTTTGACTGCCAAGCCTCTCATCTATGTATTGAATACTGATGAAGGGCGGACAAGTCCTTTAG
>CAZHEJ010000057.1:775-2526 GCA_964531615.1 uncultured Gammaproteobacteria bacterium
AATACTGATGAAGCTCCCACCCCCTCCCTGCCTTCGGCAGTACTCCCCCTCGGGCATGGGGAGACAATTCAAATTAGTGCCAAGCTGGAAGCCGAACTGGCAGACTTGAGTCAAGAAGAAGCCAAGCAATATTTAAAAGAACTGGGGATGAACGAAACCGGGCTGGATAAATTGATTGTTGCTGGCTATAAATTATTGGATTTGGTGACATTTTTAACCAGCGGAGAGCCTGAAACGCGCGCATGGACAGTCAAACGCGGGACCAAGGCGCCTGATGCGGCCGGCGTAATCCACACTGACTTTATCAAGGGCTTTATCAAGGCGGATGTATGTGACTGGCGAGATTTTGTTGAATGCAATGGCTGGGCTGGCGTGAAAGAAAAAGGGAAGATGAGGATTGAGGGGAAAGAATATGAAATAAAAGACGGGGACACGGTTTATTTTCATGTTGCTACTTGATTTGCCATTAAATTATCTCCAACGTAGATTTAACCGACGGATTATTATTCTGCAAAAGAACCACCCTCTCCCCGTATTCTTTTTTAAGCGGAGTGATAAATTCATCTGCCCAAGAAGGAGTCAAGACCGCCACTCCGGAAAAATCAATTTCAATTTTTTCAGTCTGGTCAGACGGCAACAAATAAGCCTTGGCGGATAAATAGGCGTCTTTGCCAGCCGGGCGGGAAGTTAAAATAGCGCCAAATTTTTTTAATTCTATTTTCATATTTCAATAAATTCAATACAAGTATTAAAATTTTATTAAAGCCAAAGTGCCGGGGATAATGTGCCTGCTGCCATCAATTTTTAAGCCATTGGAATCTATAATGCAAACTGCCCGGCCTGAATAGAATTCCAAATACAAATTATTTTCCTCAACAATTTTCTTTACGAATTTCAATCCATTGCCTCTTTGTTCCGGATAGCGCCCGGAAATTGTTTCTGTAAAAGCCACCCGCAAAGCCGTGGCATCATCCATTACGTCTGGTTTGACGTTTTGAATTGTTTTTAACATTCCTTGGCCGCGGTCGGCTAAAAGAATCTCTTTTTCTGATAAATTAAAAGCAAAATTCAAACCCATCACATCGCGCCAGTTGCCTAAATTATGGTCAAAAGCATTGTTGCCGATTTCTCCTGCGACGGCAATTAAAAGATAGGCCAGATTTTCATTTGTCAATTCAATCAAACTTTTTGCCGATCGTTCCAACCGGGCCTGAAAAATATCGCGGGTGGCGCATAATGAATCCGGCAAAAGAAACTGCTGGCCCCCGGACATGGCCCAATTGATTTGCTGTTTTAAAAAATTGTCAGCCGGCATATTATTATAAGCAAAGTAAGTCACTTTCGGCGGCCTGCCCATTTTGTAAATTGAATGGCTGGCGCATAAATTCTTGAGATGGCGAAAAATACCAGCCGCATTTAAGCTAAAATTTATAATAATATCATGGGCCTTAACTCCCTGGTGAATAGCAATAAAGTCCAATATCAACTTTTTTGTGTCTTGTTTAATCATATTATATATAGTATAGTATACACTATATACAATAATTTGTCAACTGCTAACTGTGGATAAACAAAACTGCGGTGGAAAGCTTGAAAAAATACTTTGATTATTTCTGGAATAAAGTCATAATGATTATTTTGAGGAACTGTGGAATTTGAAGAATTAATTTGTATACACTACTCTATACATCTGTGCATAAGTCTGGGGATTAAATGCCTCAACTGTGGATAAATATCCAGAAGAATCTATA
>CAZHEJ010000058.1:0-2521 GCA_964531615.1 uncultured Gammaproteobacteria bacterium
GTCAAAAGCGGATTTTTTATGAATATTCACTGTGTCCATTTTATAATTGTACCATTATTTGCATGTATTGTAAAAACATTAATTACATTTCCTCCACCGTCTCAATCCCAAGCAAATACAGCCCTTTTTTCATCGCCTGCACGACTGATTTTATTATCTGCAATCTAAAAATTCGCGTTTCTCCCTCGGCCTGCAAAACCGGACAATTCTGATAAAAAGAATTAAATGCCTGCGCCAGACTGAATAAATATTTCGCTATTATTGACGGATTTTTTTCTTCCGCCGCCCGTTCAGCCACTTCTTCAAACTCTGCCAGCTTCAAAAGCAATTGCTTTTCAAATATTGAATATTTAATATTAAATATTTTTGTTTTTTTGTTTTTTTGTTTTTTTGTTTTTTTAAGTATACTGTTTATCCTCGCCACAATATACAGCAAATACGGTCCGCTGTCGCCTTCCAGAGAAACCGATTCATTGATGTCAAAAGCAATATCATTTTGAATTCCAGTTTTTAGCATTGAATATTTTACCGCGGCATTGGCTATTTTTCTTATTATTTTTTCTTTATCTTTTATTTCACGATCTCTCATTATCTCTGCAATCTTCTTCTCAACTTCATCCAACAGCCATTCTCCCAAGACAACCTGACCGGTGCGCGAGCTCATTTTTCCTTCTTTTAACTGCACCCAGCCGTAAACTAGATGTGCTTCTTTGCCCTTGCTTTTCGGCAGAGTAAATTCCAATGCTTTAAATAAAACCTTAAAATATTCTGACTGCTCCTTTGCCACCACGTGATAAATCTTGTCCGGGTCGTATTCCTTGAATTGCAACTCGGCCAAGGCAAGGTCTTTTGCTTCATAAGTTGGGAAACCCTTGCTGTTAAGGAACACTCGGTCGTGTAAACCGTATTTGCTGCCTTCAAAAATCACTGCTCCTTGGCTTTGCTTGAAAATTTCTTTTTTAATAAATTCTGCCACCAATTCCCTTCCCCGCTTAAACACCTCTGATTCAAAATACAGCCTGTCAAATTTTGTCCCCAGGCGCTTATAGATTTTATCAAAATATTCCAAGCTCCATTTTCGCGTTGTCTGGTATAACTTTTTGATTGTCTTATCCTGATAATATATTTTTTCATTCAAGGCAATAATCTCCTGCTTGGCTTGTTCGTCTTTTTCATACGCCTGGCCCCCTCTTGCATACGCTTCGCCTAAAAATTTAATTTTTTCTTCTAGTGTTTTGAAATTTCGGATTTCGGATTTCGGATTTCGGATTTGCAAAACGCCCCACAGGCATTTTGCAATGTGAAGCCCGATATCTCCCTGATAATTAGTTCTAATGACTTTATACCCCGCATTTTCCAAAATCCTCGCCAGGCTTTCTCCTGTGATTATATTGCGCACATGGCCGATGTGGAATGCCTTGTGGGTGTTTGGGTGCGCAAATTCAACCATGATTTTTTCTTTTTTCTTTTTCTTTTTTTCTTTCTTGTTTCCCAACACTAACCGTGCAAGTTCTGCGCCATCCAAATAAAAATTCACATACGGCCCTACTGCCTCAATTCTCTCTATCTTGTCATTCCCGCCCCGTATCACGGTACGGGGTAAACTCCGGCGGGAATCTAATTCTTTTTTAATTTCTTTCGCCACTTCTGCTGGATTTTTATTCTTTCGTTTAGCAATATCAAAACAAGCAAAACTCAAATCGCCCATTTCCGGATTTGGAGGCACTGTCAATTCTATCTTGCCATGCACTTCGATTTTATTCAGCAATTTAATAATTTGGCCATTTAACACATTCATAAATTATATCACTTTCACAAAAAATCTGCTTCCCTTCTGTACCACATCCCCTTTCTTCAATTTCAAATCAAAAGAATCAATTTTTTTACCATTCACCCTCACCCCGCCCTGCTCAATATTCCTGCGCGCCTCACCCTTGCTCACGCAAATCTTCGATTCTACAAGAACGGTCAATATATCATATTTTGACGGCTTGATTTCAGGAATTTTGTTTGGAATCTGCTTTTCTTTAAATCTTTTTCCAAATTCTTTTTCTGCTGTCTGGGCTGCTTTTTTGCTGTGATACATAGACACAATCTCTCGTGCCAACCAAGCTTTTTTTTCGCGTGGCTTCCAGTCAAAACCAAGTATTCTTGATTGTCTAAGAATTTCATTTACATCAGTAAAAGGCACATCTGTAAGTAACAAAAAATATTTAATTATCAAATCATCGGGGATAGACATTATCTTTCCGTAAATTTCTTCTGGTTTGTCATTGAGGGCGACATAATTTCTTAAGCTCTTGCTCATCTTATGTATGCCATCAGTCCCCTCAAGAAGCCAAAGTGTCATGATATCTTGCTCAGGCATTTTATAAGCGCGTTGAATGCGCCGCCCCATTAACAGGTTAAATTTCTGATCATTTCCACCAACCTCTACGTCAGCTTTTACCATAACTGAATCATAACCCTGCAAAAGAGGATAAAATACCTCCAATACTGAAACATCTCTTCCTTGTTTTAT
>CAZHEJ010000059.1:0-2444 GCA_964531615.1 uncultured Gammaproteobacteria bacterium
TCTTTTAAAAAAGAGAGGGGGTTGGGGGTGAGTTTTTAGTTGCTCTTATTTCTTCAACGCATCTTTCAATCCTTTGCCAGCTTTAAATTTCGGCACAGTTACCGGCGGAATTTGGATTTTTTCCGTCGGATTCTGCGGATTGACGCCCACGCGTCCGGCGCGGTTTTTGGCTGAAAAAGCGCCAAACCCGGCAATATTCACTTCACCCCCGCCTTTAAGCGTGCTGGTGACGATTTCCACAAAGGCTTCTACCATTGATTCTGCCTCTTTTTTGGCAATGCCGGCTTTATCGGCAATTGTTTGGATTAATTCTGCTTTGTTCATAGGTTTAAAAGAATTAAGACTTATATTAAAATTATAGCATTTTAGCCAAAATGTGTCAATAGAGCCAAAATGGCTTATCTGGCATATTCTATTACCCTTGTTTCCCTAATTACATTCACCCTGATTTCACCCGGGTATTGCAGTTCATTTTCAATCTTGCGTGCAATGTCTTTTGCAAGATTATACGCTTGATAATCATCAATTGTTTCTGGCTTTACAAAAATGCGCACTTCGCGGCCTGCCTGGATAGCATAAACTTTTTCAACGCCCGGGAAATCGCTGGCAGTTTTTTCCAGCTCTTCCAAGCGGGCGACAAACTGTTCATAAGTGTCGCGGCGCGCGCCGACTCTGGCTCCGGAAATAGCATCAGCAGCTTTGACAATCTGCGTAATCAATTTTTCCGGCTTATCATCATGATGATGTTCAGCTGCATTGCAGATATCATCATCCAGCCCAAATTTTTTCAAAATAGTCATTCCAATTTCCGGATGGCTGCCTTGCGTTTCCTGGTCAACAGATTTTCCGATATCATGGAAAAATCCTGCTTTTTTCGCTTTTGCCGCATCCACTCCCAGCTCCCCGGCAATCAATCCAGAAAGTTGCGCCACTTCCAGAGAATGATTAAGCACGTTCTGCCCGTATGAAGTGCGGTATTTAAGCCGGCCGACAATGGAAACTAATTTAGGTTCAAGCCCGGCAATGCCCAGCTTGTACAAAGCTTCTTCACCGGCTTTTTTAATGTCTATTGCCAGCTCTTTTTTTGCTTCCTCAATAAATTCCTCAATGCGCGCTGGCTGTATTCTTCCGTCTTTTATTAATTTTTCCAAGGCAATCTGGCAGACGCGCCTGCGGATTGGAGAAAATCCGGAAATCAGAATCATGTCCGGAGTTTCGTCAATAATCAATTCACAACCAGTCATTTTTTCAATGGTTTTTATATTGCGTCCGTCCTTGCCGATAATTCTGCCCTTCATTTCGTCATTTGGAAGATTAATGGCTGTTGAGGTGGTTTCAGCAGAATGGTCCGAGGCGCAGCGCTGGATGGCGTCAAGAATCAGTTTGCGGGATTTTTCATTCATGGCGTCTGAATTTTCCCTTTCCAGCTTCATAACCCTTACTATTAAATCGTCTTTTATCTGTTTTTCCACTTTTTCAAACAGCTCTTCTTTGGCCTCGTCTTTTGAAAGGCCGGAAATGCGCTGCAATTCAAGCAGGGATTTTTCATGCGCTTCATCCACGCGGTGTTTAATGGCCTGTATTTCCTCCACCTTTTTTTGCAGTTTTTCTTTTCTTTCTTCAAATTCAAGCAATTGTTTGTCAAACATGCTTTCGCGCTGTTCAAGCCGTTTTTGAAGTTGGCTGATTTCATTTCGGCGCTGGTTTTCCTCAATTTTGGAATCGTCAATTATTTTAATCGCTTTTTCCTTTGCTTTGAGCAATATTTCCTGCTCTTTGTTTTTTGCCTCTGTCATCATTCTCTCCATTCTGGCTTCAGCAGTGTTTGCTCGAGCCTGCGCAATCTGTTTGCGGATTAAATAGCCTGCCACAAAGCCAATAACTGCTGCTGCGATGACAATGGCGGTAATAATCAAATAAAACATAAAATTTCCTCATTACTGCGAGGAATCAAAGCAGATGCTGGAGGATTTAGAGTATGCGAAGAAAATCGCCCTTTGTTAAGGACATTACTTTTCTGCTTATAGAAGAGTAATTATTTGCTTTATTAAGGGAAAAATCTTTCATACTGGCTTTTCCTGCCAAGAACATCAAATTCTTTGATTCGTTTGCAGATTTATTATTGAATAAATGTGATGATAGTATAGCATGTCTGCATTTTTTTGTCAACTTCGCGGATTGTGGTACAATAAATTCATATGTTAAATCGCCAGACAATGGGCTGGGGCCAGTATTCAAAAGATGGCGCGGAAATCTGTGATACCAACCCGGTTTTTTTGAATGAAAGCATTACTTTTAAAGATAAATTGAAGTTGTTTTTTTACCCGAAGAAGTTTTTTTTATATCGTTTTTTATTAAGGGGGGAACCACGAAGAATTTTAGACGTCGGGTGCGGGACAGGGGCGAGCGTGATTGAACTGAAAAAAATGTTCGGACGGGCGGTG
>CAZHEJ010000060.1:0-2414 GCA_964531615.1 uncultured Gammaproteobacteria bacterium
TTTCAGTGGCTGCTCCGACTCTGATTACCGCCACTCCGCCGGACAATTTTGCCAAACGCTCCTGCAGTTTTTCCTTGTCAAAATCAGAATCCGTCTGTTCAATCAATGTTTTAATCTGGGCAACCCTGTCCTTGATTTCTTTTTCATTGCCCTTGCCTTCCACAATTGTGGTGTTGTCTTTTGTGGCAATAACTTTTCTCGCGCGCCCGAGGTCATCCAAAACAGTATTTTCTAATTTTAACCCGACTTCTTCAGTAATCAACGAACCGCCAGTTAAAATAGCAATATCCTGCAGCATTTCTTTTCTGCGGTCGCCGAATCCAGGCGCTTTTACTGCCAGGACATTGAAAGTGCCACGAAGCTTGTTGACTACAAATGTTGCCAAGGCCTGTCCTTCAACTTCTTCGGCAATAATCACCAGCTCTTTCTTCCCGCTCTGCGCCATTTTTTCCAGCAAAGGGAGTATCTCTTCAACAGAAGATATCTTTTTGTCAGTGATTAAAATATACGGGTCTTCATAATCCGCCTCCATGCGGTCAGGATTAGTAACCATATATGGAGAAACATAGCCCTTGTCAAAGCGCATACCCTTAACTGTTTCAATCTCCATTCCGAATGACTGGGATTCCTCAACAGTTATCACGCCGTCATTGCCGACTTCCTTCATGGCCTGGGCGATTTTTTCGCCGATTTCACGGTCATTTGCTGAAATAGCGGCAACATCCGCAATCTCATCGCTTTCAACTTTTTTGGAAATTTTGTTTTGCAATTCATTCACAATGGCTTCTGTTGCTTTGTGAAGCCCGCGGTTTAACGCGACCGCGTTGACGCCGGCAGTAACATTTTTCAATCCCTCTTTGACAATTGCCTGCGCCAAAACAGTGGCAGTGGTTGTGCCGTCTCCGACATCATCATTGGTTTTGGTAGCGACTT
Source organism: uncultured Gammaproteobacteria bacterium (assembly GCA_964531615.1). Taxonomy (GTDB): domain Bacteria; phylum Patescibacteriota; class Patescibacteriia; order Magasanikbacterales; family UBA922; genus CAZHEJ01. Next base: position 934 of record CAZHEJ010000060.1, read on the forward strand.
CCTTGACCAATTCAACTCCCACGTTTTCAAATTTTTCCTCCACCTCGATTTCTTTCGCCACAGTCACTCCGTCCTTGGTAATGGTCGGAGCGCCATAGCTTTTATCCAGCACGACATTCCTGCCTTTTGGCCCGAGAGTGATTTTGACGGTATTTGCCAAAATATCCACTCCCCGCACCAAGGCCTGCCGCGCCTCATCGCTGAATTTAATTTGTTTAGGCATATGTTTTGTCATTCCGAGCGTAGCGAGGAATCTTTCTTACCTCGAACGCTGTTAGAATAAAATTTAATGATTTAAAATAATTTTATTTTAGGAAAGATCCTTCGTCGCCCGTTTGGGCTCCTCAGGATGACCTAACTAATAATCGCCAATATCTTGCTCTGCTCCAAAATCTTATACTCAATTTTATCAATCTTGATTTCCTCTCCGCCCCATTTTTCAAAGATAACCTTATCTCCGACTTTTACTTCCATTTTAGCGCGTTCGCCATTGTCTAAAATCTTCCCCGGGCCCACGGCCATAACTTCGCCCTCCATCTTTTTTTCTTTATCAACAGTATCCGGCAAAACAATTCCGGATTTTGTCACTTCCTCCTCCTTGATTGGCTTGACCAAAACGCGGTCGCCTATTGGTTTAATTTGCATATGTAAATGGTTAAAAATTTTGTCACTCTATAACTTGGAGTGATAATGTATTCATCAGTTTACCTGATTTAATAAATTTGTCAAGTGCTTAAAAAGCGAGTTTTCCACAGGGCAAAATAGGCTAAAAATAAATGCAAAATAGGCTAAAAATAAATAAAAAAAGCCCAAAGTAGGAGACAAGCCCAATATGCCGACCAGATTTGATTTCATGATGCCTGTCAGGAAACACGAAATCACTGACGAACATTATGCGCTTGTCACCGACTTTAGGCTCGCTGGAATTATGCCATTGTAAATTTATGCTGTCAAAAAATTTTTAAATAAAAAAATGGCTTATTTTAGCCAAGTTTGTGCATAAACAGTGGATTAGCTGTGGAGATAGTGTGCATTAAATCTGGCAAAAACAGCAAAAAATACAGCATTTAAAATTAATCCGATGTAAGAAGAGTAGAGATAGTGGTCGAAAAGAACTAACAATAACCATGTCAAACCCAAAAGTATTATACTATATCTCCTATCTCCTATCTCATTTTTGGAAGATAAGAGATAAGAGATAAGAGATAAAATTAAAAATACAAATAATAATAACCCTACAATCCCTTGCTCTACTGCAAACAGAACAAGCGCATTATGAACTGGCTGATACTCCCAGCCCGGCCGGTTTGGATTTAATTCATGAGCCGCGACAGTGTAATTTCCTGCTCCGACACCGAGCCAAGGATGTTGTTTAAAAATCTGCCATGACTCGGAATAGCCAGTGATGCGTTCGAAAGTTGAACGAGTTTCGTAAATTGATTCTCCTGAAAAACGGGTCTTGACAAGCGGAAAGTAGAAAG
>CAZHEJ010000061.1:0-2382 GCA_964531615.1 uncultured Gammaproteobacteria bacterium
CCCCCCTGCCGAGCCGTCCTCGCTTGGGCGGCGGAAATTTTTTGAGCGGGCGGGCGGGACGGGCGGGTACAAATCAACAATTACTTACCCAATCGTTCGCGGATTTTTGCCACAACATCTTCAATTTTCCAGTTAGACTTTACAATATAATCGAGCGAGCCGCGAGAGCGCATGAGCGAGTCTTCTGCCTCCGAAAGATTCGTAAGAATGATAACAGCAACTTTTGTGCCCCAGGGATCATGGCGTAATTTGTTAAGCATAGTAGCGCCATCCATTACCGGCATAATAATATCTAAAAGAATGATGTCCGGGTGTTCGCGCAAAGCGGCTTCTAATCCCTCTTCGCCATTTTTTGCTTCCAAAACTGAAAAACCCTCGTGCGTTAGCTTGTCACGAAGAGCATTGCGTAAAGACAACTCATCTTCTACAATCAAAATTTTTTTGTTGGCGTCGGTCATATAATTTTATTGATTTTTATTTTCTAAAAATGCCGTCACATCGGCAATAATTTCGTCCAGTCGTCTGTCAGCCTTCACAAAATACTGGTCAACGCCAAGGTGCATATAACTATTCACTTTTTCTTCGCTGGCTGTGTTGGAAACAAGGAATATCGGGACTTGCTTATGGGCAGAACCTTCTTGCTTCATATACACCACAAGCTCATCGCCGGTCTTAGCCGGAAGATAATGGTCAAGCCAGACCGCATCAATATGAGGCGCGCTTTTTAGATATTCAATTGCCTGGTCAACTCTGCTAGCCGGCAAGGTATCATAACCGCTTTTTTTCAGCTTATCGTCAATTGCGTGAAGAAGGGGCAACTCGTCTTCCACAATGAGAATTATTTTTTTTGATTTAGATGTATCCATATAATAATTTTTATTATAAATTTATTCACGAGCGCCGTCTGCAAGAAAAGCATTAATGTCCTCAATGATCACATCTAAGCGTCTTTCGGCTTTGACATAATACTTTTGCGCGCCGAGGCGCAAATACGACTGCACCTTATCCGGACTGGCAGTATTGGAAATCACAAAAAAGGGAATATTTTTATACTTGGAATCATCTGTTTTGCACCAAGCGATAAAATCAAGACCCGTTTCCTTGCCCAAGAGATAATGGTCAAGCCAAATCACATCAATGCCCTCAATATCCTGCATGTGATTCTTTGCCTGCTCAAATGAGCGCGCAGTAACTACCTCAAACCCGCTCTTGATCAATTTGTCGCGAATAGCCCCAAGAAGCGGCAATTCGTCTTCAACTACTAAAATATTTTTTTTGTTTTGCATACAATTATATTATAATAAGAATAAAATACTTACGCAAGCGCTTTTGTACCCTCCTTCTTTTTCATTCCAGAGAGCGGCAGGGTAATATAAAATGTCGTGCCCTCATTTTCCGTTGATTCAAACCAAATTTTGCCGCCGGAATGGTCAACGATTGATTTAACAATATACAAACCAAGCCCTGTTCCTTCGGTATCTTTTTCTCGCACATTGTCAGCTCTAAACAATTTAGAAAAAATCTTATCCTGCTGGCTCTTGGGAATACCGTAGCCGGTATCCGACACCGTGACAGCAATGCTATCTTCGTTCGCCTTTCGCGTGTCTAAGGGTTCGCCTTGTTTAACAAGGTGCAGGTCAATGTTTATGATTCCTTTTTCCGGCGTATATTTAACAGCATTGGACAAGAGATTTTGAAATACTATGCGCAAAAGTTTGGGGTCGGCGTTAAGCAAAGGCAAATTATCAACATATTTTTGGTTTAACTTTATTTTTTTCTCCAGAATTTGCGGCTTTTGTTCGTCCGCCACGCTTTGCGCGAGTTTGACAACATCAGTTGGCTCCGGCTCAATGGCAAAAGTGCCAAGTTCCAGTCGCGACACATTTAAAAGCGCGTTAACCAAATCCACCATCCGTTTGTTGCCTTTATACACTTCTTCTAAATAATTTTTTTGTTCTTTATTTATTTTTCCAGCGTCACCGGCCAACAGCATTTCGGTGTACCAATTAATAGATGAAAGCGGAGTGCGCAATTGATGGGAAGCCAACGAGACAAATTCTGTTTTTGCCTTATCAATGCTTCGCTCTTTGGTCACATCGCGGAATACCACTACGCAACCGATAACCTCGCCATTTTTATCTTTAAGCGGGGCGGCAGAATCAGCCACGGCAACTTTCGAGCCGTCTTTTTTGATTAAAACCGTATGGTTGGCCATTTCTTTAATTTCACCAGTGGCCATTGCTTCTTTAATAAATTTATCATTAACTTTTTCATCCGTTTCAAAAATAAATTTTTATTCCAATTTTTTGCGCAAAATATCCCGCAGAGCGGGATTGAGGCGATTTTTCATTCCCTCGCCGAACATAAGCCACGCCAAAATAT
>CAZHEJ010000062.1:0-2347 GCA_964531615.1 uncultured Gammaproteobacteria bacterium
GGTGGGGTTTCGCAATTGGCCAAACCCCCTCCTGCCTCCCCCTCATAGGGGGAGGCAAAAGAAAAGATCCCTGCTTTCGCAGGGATGACGCTTCGCGTCACATTCGGTCGTACTCATGAACCTCAATCTGCGCGTCAATCTGCTTGGCAGTTTCAATGGCAACCGAGACAACGATTAAAAGCGAAGTGCCGCCGATTGCCAATGACTGGGTGCCTGTAAAATAGCGCAGAATCAAAGGCAGAATGGCGATTAAGCCAAGAAACAAGGCGCCGACAAATATCAGCCGCGTCATAGTATGGCCGAGATATTCTTCAGTCTGCTTGCCCGGACGGATGCCGGGAATAAAACCGCCCTGGCGCTGGAGATTTTCCGCGATTTTCTGCGGATGAAAAATAACTGCGGTGTAAAAATACGTAAAACCGAATACTAAAATGAAATACAGCAAAGCGTAAAATAATTGATTATTAAAAAGATTGTTTACCCCGCGCGAAACTGAACCTAAAAAGCCTCCGCTGTTAACAAAAATCTGGGCTATCATGGGCGGGAAAAGTATGATTGAGATTGCAAAAATAATCGGGATGACGCCGGCCATATTCACGCGCAATGGCAGATGGGTGTTTGTTCCGCCATACATGCGATTGCCGCGTATTTGTTTTGCGTAGCTGACTGGAATATTCCTCTGCCCTTCGCTGATGATGATGACGCCGACAATGGTCACCACCGCAATGGCTAAAAACAGGAGGTAAGTGTATAAATCCGATGGGTTATAATTGACAAAAAATCTCTGCACCACGCCCGGCAGGCTGGCGACAATGCCAGAAAAAATCAACAATGATATGCCATTGCCGATCTTTCTCTCGGAAATCAATTCTCCTATCCACATTAAAAACACTGTTCCGGCCGTAATGGTAATCATCAGCACGACTAATTTATAAATGCCCAAATCTGGAACAATCTCATACTGCGACCGGCTTAAAAGCTTAATCATGGCAAAGGCCTGCAACAAGGCCAGAGGCACTGTTGCCAAGCGCGTATACATGTTTATTCTCTGCCTGCCTGTCTCACCTTCTTTTGACATTTCTTCCAGGCTGGGGACAATCATGGTCAAAAGCTGGAAAATAATTGATGATGTTATGTATGGCGCTACGCCAAGCATAACAATGGAAAAATTTTCCATTGTTCCGCCTGAAAACACATTTAGCAAGCCGAGAATTTGATTGCTGGACAAAAACTGTTTAAGTGCGACAGTGTCAACGCCCGGCACTGGCACATGCGCGGCTAAACGAAAAATAACCAGCATTCCCAAAACAAAAAGAATGCTGTTTCTCAAATCTCTAATTTTCCACACGCGCATTATTTTTTCCCACATAGGATTTTTATAGTGCCTCCTGCCTTTTCTATCATCTCTACCGCCTTTTTGCTGGCAGGAATTCCGCTGAAATTTAATTTTTTCTTCAATTCGCCTGTGGCCACGATTTTAGCGCCATTCAGAGGATTGGAAACTAATTTCTTTTCAGCCAAATAAGCCAAAGTGATTTGGTCGCCGTCTTTGGCTATTTTTTCCAGCATTTGCAAAGTAATTGTTTCATTTTTTGGATAAATGCTCTTAAAGCCCCTCAATTTGGGAATCTTTTGCAAATATGGTTTTAATGCCCTGATTGATGTCCGGCTCCTGCCGCCTGAACGGGCAGTCTGGCCTTTTCCGCCGCGGCCAGAATAGGTTCCGCGGCCAGATGCATTGCCGCGGCCGCGGCGCCGGCTCCATTTTCTGGCTCCGTCTGCAGATTTAATTGTAGCTGGTGTTAATGCCATATATTATACTGCTTTATTTTTTACTTTAAAAGACTGCAAAGCGTCAAAAACTGCTTTAATGTTATTCATTTTATTATTGCTCTTGCCGAGCATTTTGGCAGAAGCATTCGGAATCCCGGCCATTTCCAGCACCCCGCGGATTGCCCCGCCTGCGATAATCCCCGAACCGCGCGGAGCCGGCTTGAGCAATACTATGGCCGCTTTGTATTTTGCCCTTACTGTGTGCGGGATTGTCTCATGGCGCAAAGGCACGGTCATTAAATTTTTTCTCGCCTGATTTACTGCTTTTTGAACTGCCATTTGCACGTCCTTGCCCTTGTCCACGCCATAACCTACCCTGCCGCGACGGTCGCCAATCAAAACCAGCGCGCGAAAACTCAACTGCTTTCCGCCCTTGGTAACTCTGGTTACTCTGGCCAATTCAACAATCTGCTGGTCAAATTCCGGCTTTTCTTTTATTCCCGGGCCCCTGCCCCTGCCTTTTTTAAATGCCATATTCTAAAAACTATAAACTAATAACTAAAAGCTAAAACAC
>CAZHEJ010000063.1:0-2346 GCA_964531615.1 uncultured Gammaproteobacteria bacterium
CCTTGAATTATTAAATGAAAAATAATTTTATGGCCAGACAGCCGAAAAATTTTATAAAACTAGGCCTGGTTTTATTATTTTTGTTTTGGTTTTTTTCTCCAACTATTATTTTTGCGCTTGATCAGCGCTGTTGGGAGAAAGATAAATGTACAGCTCCGGAGGTTGCCGGCGCTTTTTATGGCCCGAATGACGAAACCATCACTGCCTGTGGAGGAGAGAAGAATGCCAGCGGAGAAGAGCTGGGATTTTGCAAACCCCCGTATGTTGCGAATACAGAGATAGACTTTGGCGGCAGGACCAGTTTTGAAAATATCGGCGTGTTTATAAAATACATGTTCCGCTATTCTGTCATGGCCGCCGGAATTTTATCAGTAATAATGATAATGTTTGCCGGTTTTGAATGGGTTACTTCCGGAGGCAATTCAGAAAAAATCAGCGGTGCTAAAAAGAAAATCAGCGGAGCAATAATGGGTTTGCTGATTGCTTCTTTTGCTTATGTATTGTTAGGTACTATAAATCCCTATCTGGTGAATCTGCGACTGCCCCAGGCCTGGATGGTTAATTCACAGGGTTTGGCGCCGGTATATTGCAATGAGCTAAAACCTGATACAGCTAAAGTTGCCTATGCTTTTGGTAGTGAGGAAAAAATCAGCAATGCTGACAAAGAAAAACAATTTAAAGCATTGAGCAATGAAAATTACAACATTGAAGCCTTAAAAGGCGAGTGCAATAACGAATATTTTGTCAAAGATGCCGGCGGGCAGACATGCTCCGGTACCTACTGTGGAAGCGATGCAAAAGTCTGCGTGTTTAAAGAAAGCGGCGTAGGTTACCAGTGCATCGACGGAAATATTGCTGGTTCTATCATTTATACTCCGCTTATCCACGCTTCGTGTTACCCAGGTTTAGAAGGCTGGGAGGGTCCGCCGACTGACATATCAGAAACAGAGCTGTGGGCAGTATGCAGTGATGGAGATACAACAGATGTGATGTATGGCAGTTATCCTTCAATTTCTAAGGATATTGATGATAAAACGCAATTTTTTTCCATCAGGGCTGATTTTTCAAAAATTGAATCAGCAGAACAAAGTTGTAAGAATAAAGGTAAGAAATTTAAAGGCATGGTGCTGATGTTTGAAATGAATGAGGATTGCGACCCGGCTGACGAAGAACATTTAATAGGCAGAAATGGAACAGATTTGGGAGATGAGGGGTGGACAGATGAGTACAATAAAAAATTAACAGGCAAAGACACAGGTTTTGCCAGCAATATTAGCAGTGTTAAAGATTATTATTTTTACACAACTGAAGAATTAAAAAAAGGCGTGAGAGCCGATATTGATGCAGCCAAAGTGCATGATATAGATTCATCTGATGAGCGTAGCATATATAAAAGCTTGTTAGAATAGTTGAATTTTATGCCAGATTCGTTGAAAATCATCAACTCCCGCGTGCATAATTTGAAAAATGTCTCGCTGGAGATTCCCAAAAATAAATTCGTGGTGATGACAGGGCTTTCTGGTTCGGGAAAGTCCTCTTTGGCTTTTGACACTATCTATGCCGAAGGCCAGCGCCGTTATGCCGAAAGCTTGAATGCCTATGCCCGCCAGTTCATGGAAGTGCAGGACAAGCCCGATGTTGATGAGATAAAAGGCTTGTCGCCGACCATTGCAATTGACCAGAGAACCGTAGCCCAGAATCCGCGCTCGACTGTCGGCACAATTACAGAGATTTATGATTATCTGCGCTTATTGTTTTCCCGTGTCGGAGCGCAATACTGCTCTGATTGCAAAATTCTGGTCAAGCCTTATTCTATCGGAGAAATTATTGAAGAAGTCAGGAAAATAGCCCGCGCCAGCAGTTCTTTGATCATTCTTTCCCCGGTTATAGTTGAACAGGAGATAAAGCCGAAAGAATTATTAACGCATTTGGAGCAGACTGGCTATGAACTGGTCCGTCTGAACGGCTTGCCAATGAAATTGCCGGGGGTTAGCAAATATAAATTTTTGACTGGTAAAAAATACAGCCTGGAGATTATCATTGGAAAAATTACAGACATTAAGAAACAGGATCCTGCCATATTAGTTGATAAAGCAATTGATTTATCCAATGGCTTGCTGGTGTTATGGGATGAGGAAAGCGGAGAGGAATATAGTTTTTCAATTCAAGCCAAATGCAACAGATGCGGACGCAGATTTGAGTCAATTGAACCGCGCACTTTTAGTTTTAACAGCCCTTATGGGGCCTGTCCGCGCTGTACTGGCTTGGGCAAGACCTTGGAAGTGGACCAGGAATTGGTGATTCCCAATCCGCGCTTGACATTGGCTGAAGGGGCAATCCAGCCAT
>CAZHEJ010000064.1:0-2163 GCA_964531615.1 uncultured Gammaproteobacteria bacterium
TTCCGCGCTTAAACAATGCGGGTGCGACTATATTTTAGCCACTACTGCAGTCGGCTCTTTGCGTGAAGAAATTAAGCCGGGCGATCTGGTTATTTCAGACCAGTTTATTGATTTTACCAAACACCGCTTTTCCACTTTTTATGAAAAATTTGAACCGCACAAGCCAGTGCATACTGCTATGGCAGACCCGTTTTCTGAATTTTTGAGAGAAAAGCTGATAAATTCATGCAAAAAATTAAATCTGCCTTTTCATGAAAGGGGAACAGTGGTGACGATTGAAGGCCCGCGTTTTTCCACCCGCGCTGAAAGCAGAATGTTCAGAATGTTCGGCGCTGATGTGATAAACATGAGCACTGCCCCAGAAGCGATTTTAAGCAATGAGGCAGGAATTCCATACGCTTCTATCGCAATGTCAACTGATTATGACTGCTGGAAAGAAGATGAGGAGCCGGTGTCCTGGGAAAAACTTTTAGAAGTGTTCGCGCAGAATGTGAAAAAAGTTACAGATGCGCTTATTGACACGATTAAAAATTTGCATTAGCATAATTATGAAAGATGTTAAAGACAAAATTCGCACTGTCCCGCATTGGCCAAAGCAGGGGATAATGTTCAGGGACATAACCACTTTGCTGAAAGACCCAGCTGGATTTAAAAAAGTTCTTGATTTATTGTCAGAAAGATATAAAAAAATAAAAATAGATAAGATAGCCGGAATAGAATCAAGAGGTTTTATAATCGGAGCGGCTTTGGCTGACAGATTGAATGTTGGTTTTGTGCCAATCAGAAAAAAAGGCAAACTGCCGGCAGAAATTTTGTCAGAAGAATATGATTTGGAATATGGAAAAGACAAGATTGAAATGCATGTTGATGCCGTTGAAGCAGGGGAAAATATCTTGTTAGTTGATGACCTGATTGCCACCGGAGGCACGGCTTTGGCCGCCTGCCGTTTAATAAACAGGGCTGGCGGAAAAGTTGTGGAATGCGCTTTTGTGATTGATTTGCCGGATTTAAACGGCGGTAAAAAATTACAAGAGCAAGGCTTTAATTATTTCAGCTTAATAAATTTTGAAGGAGAATGATTTTATGAACATCCTATACATCGGCTCCGGCTTTGTCGGAGCGTGTTCAGCCGCGGTATCGGCAGATAGCGGGCATAATACGCTTGTTTTTGATATTGATGAGAATAAAATAAAGATGTTGAGTTCGGGCGACCGCGATACAATTCAATCCTGCCTGTTTGAAGAGGGGTTGGGCGAGCTTTTGGTGCGCAATAAAGAAAGAATTAATTTTACCACTGACTATGGCAAAGCAGAAAAATTTCTTGATGACTGCGACGCGGTCTTTATGTGCCTGCCAACGCCTGAAATCGGCGAAACAGGTGAGAGTGATTTGAGCTTTTATTTCAATGCCGCGGAGAAATTAGCTCAAAACTTGTTAAAGAGAAATCAAGGGGCGCAGGAGCAGTATGTTGTCATTGTGAATAAAAGCACTGTGCCCATAGACATGGTGGATAAGACAGCGGAGATAATGAATAAATTCGGAGTGAAAAATTTCGGCGTAGTTTCAAATCCGGAATTTTTGGTAGAAGGCAAAGCTATCAAGGGTTCGCTGCATCCCGACCGTGTTGTACTGGGCGCGTGGAAAGAGAAGGATTTCCAGATTATGCGGCAGATTTATCAACGTTTTTACAGCTCGGCTTCAGTTAAATATTTAGAAGTTAATCCTAAAGAAGCCGCCGCAGGGAAATTATTAGCCAATTACACTTTGTTCAATAAATTGGCCGTCTGTTTTGATGTTATCGGCCGGACGTGCGAGACTTTTTCTGAATTGAATTTTGAAAATTTAAGAAAAATTTTAATCAGCGAACCCAGAATAGGCAGTTGGGGATTATATAACAGCTTGTATGCCGGCGGAAGCTGTTTTATCAAGGACGCGCGTTCTTTGGCGCACCAATTGCAGACCGCCGGGCAGAACGCCACATTAATCAATGAGACTTATTTGGCAAATAAACGGCAGTTGGAATTGTTTATCGGCCGGGCGGAAAAAGAAGCGAATCTGGATTGGACAAATAAAATAGTTGCTTTGCTCGGGTTGGCTTTTAAGCAGGACACCAACGACATCCGCAATTCGCCAGCCATTGATATTGTCAATTATCTTTTAGAA
>CAZHEJ010000065.1:0-1896 GCA_964531615.1 uncultured Gammaproteobacteria bacterium
ATTGAATTCAAGCATACGATTAAAACTAAGAAAACAACCATTCATTTTGACGAGCAGGGCGTTTGCGACGCCTGCCGCGTGGCTGAAGATAAAAAAAAGACCGATTGGGAAGACAGAGAAAAACGGCTTAAAGAGTTGTGCGATCGTTACCGCCGCAATGATGGAGCTTATGACTGCTTGGTTCCCGGGTCTGGAGGCAAGGACAGTTTTTACGCCGCGCATATATTGAAGTACAAATATAATATGCATCCATTGACCGTAACCTGGGCGCCGCACACATATACTGACTGGGGCTGGAAGAATTTCCAGTCATGGATCGGCGCTGGGTTTGATAATTATCTCTGCACTCCGAATAAAAAAATTCATCGTTTATTAACTAGAGTGGCGGTGGAGACCCTATTTCATCCTTTTCAACCATTTATGATCGGCCAAAAAGGATTGGCCCCGAAAATGGCCATATTGTTTAAAATTCCACTAATTTTTTATGGAGAGAATGAAGCCGAATATGGTAATCCGCATAGTGATACCAGCAGAGCGCAGAGGGATTGGTCATATTTTACTGCCCAAGACACATCAGAAGTATATTTTGGAGGAATAGCTGTGAAAGAGTTGAATGAAGAATATGGCTTGCATAAAAATGATTTGGATATTTATATGCCGGCTAACCCCAATGAACTAGAGGAATTGGGCGTTGAGGTGCATTATTTAGGATATTATCTCAAGTGGCATCCGCAAAGCTGTTATTATTATGCGTCGGAAAAAGGCGGATTTCAGGCATCGCCGGAAAGAACGCCCGGCACTTACAGCAAATACAACAGCATTGATGATAAGATTGATGATTTGCATTATTACACGACATATATCAAATTTGGCATAGGCAGGGCCACTTATGATGCGGCGCAGGAAATTCGTTCCGGAGATATTACGCGCGAAGAAGGCGTTGCTTTGGTAAGCCGTTTTGACGGTGAATACCCAGAAAGATTTGAAAAGGACAATTTTGAATATTTAAGCATTCCGGCTGATGAATTCCCCGTCGCTTCAAAGAAGTTTGAACAGCCGATTATGACGAGGGAATACTTTGAAAAATTAACAGACAAATTCCGTTCTCCTCATCTTTGGGAAAAAGTTAATGGAGAGTGGAGATTAAAATATCGAGTAAGTTGATATGCCTAAAATTTTAGCTATTATTCCCGCCCGAGGCGGATCCAAAAGAATTCCCAATAAAAATATAAAGGATTTTTTAGGCAAGCCATTGCTTGCCTATACCATAGAACAGGCCCGGAAGGTTGATTTTATAGATAGGGTTATTGTTGACACTGATTCAGAAGAAATTGCCGGGATTGCCAGAAAATACGGGGCAGAAGTGCCCTTTTTGCGGCCTGCCAGTTTGGCGCAAGATAATTCTAAAGTGGCAGACAGCATTTTTCACCTGTTGGATAAATTAAAAATGCAGGAAGGTTATGAGCCTGATTACATAATGATTTTACAAACCACATCCCCATTGCGCGAAGAAAAGGATATTGAAAATTGCTGGAAACTCATGCAAGCCAGCAATGCTACTACTGTGCTTACAGTTTGCCCGACGCATCCCAGGCTTTATCATTTAAAGGAAAATAATGACATTGTGCTTGTTAATGGTTCAGAAAGCCAATCAACAAACATGCAGGAATGGGAGCCGGGGTATATTCTAAATGGATGTTTTGTATATATTGTAAACACAAAGGCGTTTTTGGAAGAGAAGGTTATTATTACAAAAAAGACAAAAGCCGTGGTTTGTCCTAAATGGAGGTCAGTGGATTTGGATACAGCAGAAGAATGGGTAATGGCAGAAATTTTGTATAAAAACAAAAAGACAATTGAATCCCGCATAAAAAAAATATGAGTTTAAAATTTTTA
>CAZHEJ010000066.1:0-1661 GCA_964531615.1 uncultured Gammaproteobacteria bacterium
GATTTCCTGCGTGTTCACAGCATCAAGATTGCCTGTCGGCTCGTCAGCCACCAAAATTTTCGGGCGGTGGACCAGCGAGCGGGCAATTACCACTCTCTGCTGTTCTCCGCCTGACAATTGGTGCGGATAGCGCTCGTGCTTATGCTTTAAGCCTACAATATCAAGAACTTTTGGAACTACCTCCATAATTCTGCTGTTGCTGTCGCCAGCCACCTGCAAAGCAAAAGCCACATTCTCATAAACAGTTTTTTTAGGCAACAGCTTGAAATCCTGAAAAACAACGCCGATCTGGCGCCGCAGAAATGGCACATCATGATAAGAAATTGAGGTGATATCCCAGCCCCCGACTTCAATCTGCCCGGCTGTCGGCCTTTCTTCCACAATTAATAATTTAACCAACGTGGTTTTGCCTGTTCCGCTCTGCCCGACTATGGAAACAAATTCACCCGGCTTAATTTCAAGATGGATGTTGTCTAGAGCCACAACATCAGGCGCATAATGCTTTGAAACTCCGCGAAGGTTAATCATAAACCACTAATATTAACACTAATCTACACAAATTATTATACCATAATTTGAGCCACCTCGGGGGATCGAACCCCGGACCTACACGTTACGAATGTGTCGCTCTGCCAACTGAGCTAAGGTGGCGCCTATTTCAACCAGAGCGGGATACCAGAATCGAACTGGCCTCTCGTGCTTGGGAAGCACGCATACTACCGATGTACTAATCCCGCTTTTCAAACGGATTATGAATCGGAATTAAAACCGAAATTTTCGCATTTTTAAACTGGTCATCCATAAAAGAGAAAAAATCATTTACCATTCTTTTTTCTTCCATCTTGATGATGTGGTAGCCGAACTGGGTTTTAACCAGCTCATCAGCCACCTGATCGGGCTGAAGCTTGAATACTGCGTCTTCAAACTCTTGCACCATCATTCCTCTGCCAAACCAACCCAAATCACCGCCAAGCTCTTTTGTGCCGTCTGAACCGTATTGCATAGCCAAAGAAGCAAAATCTTCTCCTGCTTTTATTTTCTTTAACACCTCATTGCCTGCGGCCTTGGCAGCAGCATCTGAAATTTTATCGTCAACCATGAACAAAATATGCCGCGCTCTTACTTCTTCTTTCTGGAATTTGGAGCTTCCCGCGCTGGTGCTGGATGTAAACGCCGCTTGAAGTTTTTGCTCTAAAAGAATCGGCCGGCCGACTTTGTCCAGATATTTTTCCAAAGTCCAGCCGTAAGTTTTCTGCATTTCTTCTTCAGCTGTTTTTTCATCGCTGAATTGTTTTAATAATTCTGTTTTGAAATCTTTTATATCTTCAGCCGTTACTTTGGCTTTATATTTCTTAGCCAAATCCCCCACTAAGCGGTTGGCAACCAGCCGGCTAAGCACCTGATCGGAAATCTGCTCGTCTGTCGGCTTGGGAACGCTGTGTGCATTGTTGTCATAAAATTTTTCCAGAGTCTGCATATCATCAATATAATCAGCATAGGCAACCCTGGCGCCGTCTATTTTAGCTGCGGGGATATTGAAAACTTTGGCGCCGAACAAGACTGCCTGATTCCGCGACAATTTTCCAACTTCGTATTTGACCAAGCCGAATCCTGCCAAGACTGCCAGTAACAATGCTCCGGCAAGCCCTAAAACAAAAAAT
>CAZHEJ010000067.1:0-1634 GCA_964531615.1 uncultured Gammaproteobacteria bacterium
CGCGGCGATTTTGCAGCAAACCTCTGCATCCATTTGCCTGTTTTTCCTTCACCAGCCAGCGCCTCTCCTGCACGCCCGACTGTCTGTCTGGCGGCAAATCTTGCCGGAGAACCAGCAATCCTTCCCGCATACCCCTGGCCCCATTTGCGCGCCCGGTCACCCAAATTCATCGCTGTTTGCGAACCATAAGCACCCAGTTGTTTAGCAACAATTAAAGACATTACCATCAAAGTCACCATCACTACAAAATGAATCAATATCACCAGAAGCGAGGCGAGAAATCCTTCCATTCCGCTCAAACCCTGGCTTGCCGTTTCCATTGATTTGAAAATAACCGCCAAAATCCCTTCCTGTTCTCCGGCTGCATTAGAAGGAGTTCCGCGCACAAGTTTGGAAACCAAAAAAATCAGAAACAAAAACGCAGGGGCGAAAAACGATTGATTGAACAATTTATCCCACCATTGCTTTGCGTATCCCTTTGTCGCAGGCAAAGCCATTGCCAAAAACGCCAGAGGCGCGAGCATCATAATAAGCCACAAAACAGCGATACGGATGACAAAAAAAATCGCGCCCGCAAAAAGCACAAAAGCCGCCACAATATTCATCAGAGCCCCGCACAAAAACAGCACGATAATCGCGACATCTTCTCCTTCAATATCTTGCCAATCATCAAAACTTTTTGTTGATATCAGATTTTGCGGATTAAAACCTGCGATAAAAACGCTTGAAATATCTCTTGCGCCGTCTCCAAAAAGCGCAGTGGTTGTGGTTCCGCCCTTATCAGTCATTTTATTGTAAAATTCCCAAGCCATTATATTGGAAGCGTCAATAATCACTCTGCAAATCATTAAACTGAAATTCACCAATAAGGCGATAATTAGCACCCTTACCAGCAAGTCCTTTATTCCATAACCGCCTAACTGCAAGATTGTGGCAATGGCAATGTAAAGCAGAATAAAGATGAAAAACAAATTGGCAAAATCGCGGGTTGTTTTCCATCCGTTTGTGATTAAATCAGAATCAAAAACCGCTTTGTCCAGAGAAAAATGTATTGAACCGTTGAATATCTGGCCGCTTAGCCATAAAATTACCGCAGTCGGCCTGAAAAGTATGTTAAAAGAAATCAGGCCGACGCATTCTGTGAAATCACCGATACCGGGGACACAACTACTCCAACCAAATCCAGGTTCTTCTCCTTCAAATACACTATTTTCATAAGAACTTGCCGCGCCTGCTATAACAGGCGTAAAAACCGTTCCCATTATTGATATTATTAAAATGCTTGGTAAAAATTTTCTCATATTGAAGCGCCTGAAAGGCACTGGTTTAATTTTACCTGCATTCCGCTTGCGCCGTTAATTACGCTTTCCAGATACGGCTTGACTGAATTTTCAAAATCGTCTTCAGCAGAAGCAACGTCATCTGCATTGTGAAGCAATGGCTTTACCTCGCTTTCAAATTCCTGGAGTAGGCCGTACATCTCATCAAAGGTGCCTGAATTCAAAACTTCCTCTTTTATATCTTCCGCCTGTTCCAACAAATCGTTTGACTGATTAACAGCGTCTTCATACGCCTGTCTTTTAGTAATCAGAGAATTCAACAATGGCGTGATTTCATTATTTATTTCATTCTGC
>CAZHEJ010000068.1:0-1604 GCA_964531615.1 uncultured Gammaproteobacteria bacterium
ATAGGATAAGATACAGGCATTCAAGACAAATAATATGAATTATGCAGCGTTTT
The DNA here is from genome assembly GCA_964531615.1 of uncultured Gammaproteobacteria bacterium. Lineage (GTDB taxonomy): Bacteria > Patescibacteriota > Patescibacteriia > Magasanikbacterales > UBA922 > CAZHEJ01. The sequence continues at coordinate 54 of CAZHEJ010000068.1, forward strand.
TACATCAAATCGCCGGATATTCAGGATAAAGTTATCGCAATCGAAGACCAAAATATTGTTTTTCAGGCATGTAAAGTGCTCCGCATGAGACCTGGCAGCCGTTTTGCGGTTTTTGATGGAAATGGAAAAGAATTTATGGTGGAAGCGCTTAAGGTGGATAATAAAAAAATACTGGGTAATGTAATAGAGGAAATCAAAAACAATACAGAGTCTGATATCGAAGTCCATCTTTACCAGGCTATACCAAAAAAGCCGGCTTTATTTGAGTTGGTCGTGCAAAAAGCCACGGAAATCGGCGCATATTCTATCTATCCTCTAATAACAAACCGCACTGAAAAGCACCGCATTGGCAAATTCGACCGCCTGCTCAAAATCGCTATTGAAGCGACGGAGCAGAGCCGGCGCACCAAAATTCCGACCATACATCACCCTGTCAATTTTGAAGATATTGTCGGAAAAGTAGGCTTAATGGAAAATTTTGCGGGCTGATGTTATGAATTTTCTAGTAAATAATTCATCATCTTTCTTTTTCTTTCCTTCGTAAGTCCCCTATGAACTCCAAGCTTACCTTTCCAGTGCGCAAATGAGCCGTCACAGCTGTTTGTGGTGTTCGGTATTTTAAGCTCTGGATAATCCAGATGTGTAAAAAGATAAGGTAAATTGGTTTTAATCGAACGGCAGGCACTTTTCAGTCTTCCATGTGTAAAATGCCATCTTCCGCTAATAGGATCGACGGTTTTTTCTGTAAGGAAATCCTCCCATTTCCCATCCCACTTATTAAGACTGGATGTAAAGGTCTCACGGTCGGTTTCGGTAAGCGTCAGAGTTAAATTTCTTAATTCCTTTCCAGCCTCAAGTTTGGGCTTCCTTGAGAGATACCGCGTAATAATCTGCATCTGATGGAATTGGCAGAACTGGACGGGAATATCTGGAAACTTTTTTAAAATCATGTGCAGCACGCCTCTCTTTCCGTCTATCACAAAAGCGGAAAATAACGTACCTGCTGCTGCCAGCATCCCGATTAATTCCTCATAATATTCCGCCTTCTCCGTTTCAATCTCTCTCCATAGCAGATTTTTTGAGTCTGCACGGGCAATCAGCACTCCGTCGCTTCTTGTAAAAAACGTGGCATCGATAACTACATTAACGGGTTTCCGAGGTATAAAAATTTCACCGGTGACCGGATAATGATTATCAAAATATTTCTTAAGTGTTCTCTGGCAAATATTCAAATCCCTGCTTAAATCATCAAGTGTCTGACGGCCTGAAGCGTATTTGCGATAGGCGGACTTTATCCATTTATTATCCTTAGCCGCTGTACCACCCCAACGTTTTCCGCAATCAAGGCATTTATAACATTGTTTACGGTTTCTTTTGCCATTTTTCTTTGTGCTGCGGCTACAGCATTTGGGGCACTTTTTTTTGCATAACAAAAAATATTAAGAAATTATGGCTCATTTTAGCATAAAACTTAATATTCTAGCCCGCAAAATTTTCCATTAAGCCTAAAAATGTAAAATGCTGAGTGTGAATCCGAAATCTGAAATCCGA